>JAQTVL010000241.1 GCA_028706835.1 Phycisphaerae bacterium
GTGGGGTGCGGGGTCGAGGCCGCCGCAGGCGGGCGGGGCACCGCTTTCCCCCGCGGACAGGCGGAGTTCTCGCGCCCAGCAAAGCGGTGCCTCGCCCGCCGTTCGACTCGCTACGCTCGCGAACGGCGGACTCGACACCGCACTCCACAAACGGCGAAGAGTTACTCTTGCCACTGAATCCTGGCGCAGTCCATCCGAATATTTACCCTAACAATTACTTGACATATCCAAGACCTGTGCTATTAATTCGGGTTGGCTTGCCGGGCTGCGGGGCGTGGCCGGAATTGTGGGACAGGGTGGGGGCGAGCCGTTGGGCGAGGGATGAGTTTGGGGCGGGCAGGACGCCCGCAGTCAACTACGATGGAACCTTGGAACCTTGCTCGCAAGTCTCTATTTTACTGGCACTTAGCAATGTTCCAACACAACTCGAAGGAACCTTGGTTAGACCTTGCCGTAACACATTGCCAGACATACGGTTAATGAAGGTTTCATCCCCGCTGCCAAGGTCCGTGAGTCGGCTGCGTCGCTCATCGCCCCGGTCGGAATGGACAAGGGGAAGGGCGAAGCGTCGCCCGTACATGCCGCGGCCCGGGGACTGAACACACACTCACCCGGGCCGCGAATCAAACTTTCAATTTAGTATAGGCGCGCCAATGGCTCAGTTCTTCTTGCCGACGGCCTCCGCCAAATCCGCCTGCCAGTCGCCGGTCAGCTTCAGGTCGAACTTTTCCTGGAGCACCTTGAAGATGTTCGGCGACACGAACGCCGGCGGCCTGGGGCCGATGCGGATGCCCTTGACGCCCAGCGCCAGCAGCGTGAGCAGGACGGCGACGGCCTTCTGCTCGAACCAGCTCAGCACGATCGTCAGCGGCAGGTCGTTCACGCCGCAGTTGAACGCCTTGGCCAGCGCGACCGCCACCTGGATGGCGCCGTAGGCGTTGTTGCACTGCCCCATGTCCAGCAGCCGGGGCAGGCCGAGGTGCGTGCCGTAGTCGTGGCTGTTGATGCGGTACTTGCCGCAGCCGCAGGTGAGGATGAACGAATCAGCCGGCACGTTCTTGGCATACTCGCTGAAGTAGTTCCGGCCGACCTCCGCGCCGTCGCAGCCGCCGATGACGAAGAACCGCGAGATTTTGCCGGCCTTGACCGCGTCGACAATCGTGCCGGCCAGGCTGAGCACTACCGAGTGGTGGAACCCGATGGGGTTGTCCGGCACGTTCTCGGTGCGGGCGGCCAAGGCGCCGAGCGACTTGGCCTTGGCCACCAGGCCGGAGAAGTCGTCGTTGGTGATCCGAACGCCGCCGGGGACGGCCGTGCAGCGGGTGGTGAAGATGCGGTCCTTGTAGCGTTCCGTCGGGATGAGCACGCAGTTGGTGGTGGCCAGCACCGGCCCGCCGAAGTCGGCGAACTCGCGCCGCTGCACCTGCCAGGCGCCGCCCCAGTGGCCGGCCAAGTTCGGGTGCTCGCGGAGCTTCGGATACATGTGGGCGGGGAGCATCTCGCCGTGGGTGTAGACCAGCACGTCGGTCCCGCGGCAGGCCTCCAGCACGTTCCACAGGTCCACCATGTCGTGCCCGGTGATCAGGATGCCCGGGGCGGCCTTGGTGCCGTGGAACACCTTCGTCGGCGACGGGGCCCCGAACCGCTCGACGTGGCCGCGGTCGAGAATCTCCATCGCCTTCAGGTTGATCATACCGCACTTGAGGACCATCTCCAGCAGCGTGGGTATGTCGAAGTTGACGTTTGTCACCGTCGCGAACAACGCCTCCTCGGTGAAGGCGTCGATCTCCTCATCGACCTGCCCGAGCCGGCGGGCGTGATGGGCATAGGCCGCCACGCCCTTGAGGCCGTAGAGCAGGATTTCCTGGAGCGATTGGACGTCGGGGTCCTTGCCGCAGACGCCGATCTGGGTGCAGGCCCCGGTCTTCTGATTGGTCTGTTCGCACTGGTCGCAGAACATGGGCAGTTGCATTCGCGATTCTCCGTTCGAGTTTCCCGTGCCATCCCGGCCGCCCGGGACTTTGACTACGCTGCCAATGATACGCACGTGGGGCGGCTTCGCGACGTGATATAGGTCAAATGTTCCGGAATCCCGGTTTGCCCGGCTGACACGGCCTTGGTACTGAAGAGGAGATCGATCCGGGCGCGAGTCAGACTTCATCCCCACGCCAAACTCTTGAAGTTTTCTTGATGCCACGACACGATCAGGAGGGCAATTCAAGCTACGGCCGCAAGGGAAAGAGTTCCCATCTCGTCTCGCGGGATGATCGGTCGTAGGTACATAGCCAGACCGTCTCGCCCTGCCGACAAATGAAGTAATTCCCGGCCGACCGCTCACAACGGACCGGTTGGCCGGTATACGGGTTTGTCCGGTAGGCCGCGAGGTCGGCCTTATCATCACGAAGCGCCGCGTCGATCGCGTCGGCAATCTCGCGGTCGGACATCGAAGGCGAAAGTTTACTGTCCACGGCCAGGATGCGACAAACCATCCGCATTCCTGCGGCATGCACGAACGACATTGCCGGCACCACGCGCACCGGCACAATCGGGGCCGCCACCCAGAAGACGCCAGTCCCCGCCAGCACGAGCAAGCACATCAGGCCGACAATCCGCCGACCAACATGGCCGACGGCATCCTTGCGCCGGAGAAAGTACATGGCCGGTAAGGTCAGCGTCCCGAATCCAGCGAGGAGGATCAAGACGACCAGACTCCGCCTCCCCACACCACTGAACCGCAAGTCGCGATGCGCCCGCGGTTGGCCGACTGCGATCTCTACGTCTCGATTCATCTCCGCCGGCGTCAATGTCGCGGTCAGCCGCGTCAACACGCAGCCGTCCCACATCAGTTCCATCATCGCCGGCTGGGCAATTTGCAGATCAGTCGATCGGCCGGCGTACCAGCTACCCACCCGGGTGTATCCGTCCGACGCGACAACGTGGAACTTGTCCGCGGCGGCGGAGCCGTGCGCCAGGACGAACAGTTCGACCCGCGTGGCTGATCCGGCAATAGCGGTCAATTCCATCGGGAAGATCGGCCGGTCGGCGGGGAACTCGACGCGGAGCGGATGCGGCGTCGCCTTGCCGGCAGCATCGGGGACAAGCTTCGCAACCGCGAAGCACCACTTCCGCCGCACGTAGTCGCCGATGATGCCCTGCCCCGCGGCATCGGGCTGCGCGAAGCCATTATCCGCGAGCCAGCTCGACAGCACCGCAGCGTCGCCGCTCTTGAGGATGGTCACGTCGTAACGGCCGACTCGCTGCGTGGCCAGAACCTCCAGCCCGGCCCTGGAGCCGCCGCTCAGGCCCGCGCTGCCCATGCTCGGCAGAAGGCAACTGCTCACCACGAGTATCACCATGGCAAAGGCGATGTACGCCGTCCAACGGTCCGACCGCTTCTTCACCGTGACCATCACCGTGCCATAGGCCAGCATAATCACGAGGGCGATCAGGATAGAGCGGATCTCGAGGAACAGGTCATGGACAATCCGCGGGCCGATCGCGATCTCCAACGCGGTCAGCATGCCGGGGTCCGCCGGCTCGAACTTCGTCGGGGCCACGGGCAGCGGCAGCACCCAGCCGACGCTCTTGGACGACGTGTCGAAGCTCGATTCGACGATCAGCGTCTCGACGCCGCCGCGGTGAACGATCAGCGCCCGCTGGAGCAGAATCGCGGGCTGACTGGTGACGACCTTCTGCGGGAAGTATACTCCATTGCCCATCGCAACCGCCGGCAGGGCCAGCAGCAGACCCGTCACGATGAGCGTCGCAGGTCGAGGCATGTGCCCCACCCTTTCGGTTTGTCACGCCTTCCGCACCGGGTTGGTCAGCGCGCCGATGCCTTCCACTTCCACCGTCACCTCGTCGCCGTCGTGGAGGAAGGCCTGCGGCTTGCGGAAATAGCCCACGCCTTCCGGCGTGCCGGTCATGATGACCGTGCCGGGGAGCAGCGTGAACTGTCGCGACAGGTAGCTGACCAGTTTGGCTGGCGGGAACAGCATCTGGCTGGTCCGGCCGTCCTGCATCACCTGGCCATTGAGGATCAGCCGAACGCGCAGGTCGGACGGGTCCAGGTCGGTCTCGATCCAGGGCCCGAGCGGGCAGAACGTGTCAAAGCTCTTGCCGCGGGCCCACTGGCCGTCGTAGCGCATCTGGCAGTCGCGGGCGGACACGTCGTGGCCGCAGGTGTATCCGAGCACGTAATCCAGCGCCTCCGCCTCGGAGGCGTTGCGGCAGGTCTTGCCGATGACGATGGCCAGTTCCGCCTCGTAGTCGACCTCGTTGGGCGCCTCGGCCGGCAGGATGATCGGCTCGCCGGGGCCGACCACCGTGGTCGTCAGCTTGACGAACACCAGCGGGTGGTCGGGGACCTTCTTGCCGGCCTCCTTGGCGTGGGCGGCGTAGTTGGCGCCGATCGCGATGATATTCGGCGGGGCGACCGGGGCGAGCAGCTTGCTGGCTGGGGCCGCCATGTTCAGCTTCTCGATTTCGCCGAACATGTCGCCGCGGATGTGGTGGATGACGGAGTCGCTGATGCGGACGCCGCAACTGACGGTGTCGTGGAGGTCCATGAAGCGGACGAGTTGCATGACGGATTCCTTTCGCGCCGGATGTTTACTTCCAGCAGGGAATTTACTATAACCCGTGTCACCGTTCAATGGCTGTCAGCGGTCAGCGATCAGCGATCAGCCGGACACGGGGCGCGGTTCTCCGGCTGAGAGCTGAAAGCTGAAAGCTGAAAGCTGAGAGCTGGGGCCGCGATCCCCAGCACCCGAACAGCCGGGAAACGGAAGAGCGAACATCGTCACCCAATCAAAGGAGATTCTCATGGTTCGCGTCGGCATCATCGGACTCGGCTTCATGGGCACGGCCCATTTCGGCTATTACTCCGCCAACCCGAAGGCGAGGATCGTCGCCCTGTGCGACCGGATCGAGGCCCGCCGCGAGGGGGATTTTTCCGGCATCGGCGGCAACCTGTCCACGGGCGGCGGGTCCGGCGTGGACCTGTCGAAGGTGGCCAGCTACTCCGACCCGGCCAAACTGATCGCCGACCCGAACGTCGACCTGGTCGATATCTGCCTGCCCACCGACCTGCACGCGAAGTGGGCGATCGCCGCGCTCAAGGCCGGCAAGCACGTCATCAACGAAAAGCCCATGGCCCTGACGCCGGCTGACTGCTCCAAGGTCGCCGCTGCCGCCGCAGCCGCCAAGGGATACTACATGGTCGCCCAGTGCATCCGGTTCTGGCCGGAATACGCGGTGGCCAAGGAGATGGTCGCCTCCGGCAAGCTCGGCAAGCTCAAGACGATCATGCTGGAGCGCGTGGCCAACACGCCGCGGTACTCGGTCGAGAACTGGCTCCAGGACCACCAGCGATCCGGCGGCGCGACCTTCGACCTGCACGTACACGACATCGACTACGCGAACTACCTGGCCGGCGTGCCGAGCTACGTGTCGGCGGTCGGCATCAAGGGGCCGTCCGGCGGGTTCGATCACATGTCGGCCCACCTGGTGTATCCGAAGGGCGTGGTGGCGTTCGTCCGCGGCGGGTGGACCTACCCGAACAAGTGGGCGTTCGAGATGGCGTTCACCATCGAGTGCGAGAAGGGCACGCTGCACTGGCGGATGACCTCCGGCCAGCCGCTGCAACTGATTGCCGACACGGGCATCGAAACGCCGAAGGTGCCCGAGGGCAACGGCTGGTCGCTGGAACTGAAGTATCTCGTGGACTGCATCGCGAGCAGGAAGCGGCCGACGATCGCGACAGCGAAGACCAGTCGCGACGCGATCCGCGTGGTGGAGGCGGAAGTGAAGTCCGCGTCCGCGAACGGGAAGGCGATCAAGCTCGGGAAGTGAGTCGCGACCAGGGATCGACTCCGCGAAATGAAGAAGCCCAGGGAATGCATTCCCTGGGCTTCGTTCGTGCGTTGGGTCGCGCCGCGATGGCGCCGTCCGCGGTCATCTCGGGACCGGGTCGATCATCGGGGGCTCGGGGCGGCCGCCAGGGGCGTTCATGAACAACATCATCGGCATCGCGACCAGTTGAACCAGCGAACCTTTGTACTGCGCCGTCACAGTCGCGTTGCCACCATCGGCGACCACCTTGACGGTCGCCACGGCGTCCGCCAGCGACTGGAGCATCGGCATCTTCCCGACCTCGCGGGCGAGTTCGGCCTTCGCAGCCTCGATACCCTTGCTGACGAATTCCACCACTTTCGCCGTCTCGTCGGCGTTCTCGCCGGTCGCCTTCACCGTAAGGTCGATCTGGTCCTTGCCAACCTTCACCTGGCCGACCACCTGCTTGAACGGGCCGAGCAACTGGGCGAAATCCGGCTCCGCCTTGTAGGCGTCCGTCACTTTCAGCACGCACCACGCGGTGCTGGCGGCGTCGACCGACTTGACCAGCTTGGCCATCTCGGCGTTTTCCGACAGCTTGCCCTTGCCGGTCCTGAGCGCGTCCGCGATTTCCTGGAGCGGCATCTGGTCGCGCTTCGGGGCAGCCAGCAGGATCAGTTGCTCATCCGACGGCAGCAGGATGCAGACCTCGCGATCCGGGAAGATGGCCTCGATCTCGCCGACCTTCTCGACCGTCACCCCGCCGCCCATTCCGGCGCCGCGGGCCAATGCCTTGTCCGTCAACAGCGCCTTGGCCGCCGCCCGGTCATACTGGCCGCGGAAGATGACCACGACGAAACCTTTGTCCCAGCCGATGTTATCCGCCACGCCCAGCGTCGCGCCGTGGACGCGGAAGTTGCCGACGCGGTCAGCCGCCTGAATCAGCATTGCGGACATTTGACGCCTCCCTCAGAACTCCATCCAGGGATCACATCGTCTATAAATCTTGTTTTAGTAATGCTTTATAGCGTTTTGTTCTTGACTCTCTCCCCTCGTTGCCATAGACTCATGCAGACGATAAG
>JAQTVL010000242.1 GCA_028706835.1 Phycisphaerae bacterium
CGGCGTCCGAGAAACCCCATCCCCCGGCGGTCTTCGTCGCCCCTGCGCCGTCGTGGCCCCCCCAGGCCCCGGTCCCCGTCCCGATGACGTACTTGTCACCGACGGCCGCGCCGCCCGGCGGGTCGTTCATGGTGTCCAGGATGCCCGTGACGTTGATAACGACCGCCGGGAAGGGCAGATCGTCGATGAAGTAGTAGTGCCTGCCGTCCCGGCCGCTGAGGATGGCCACGGCGTCGTCCGGCGCCGCCACCGGGGTCGCCTGGTCGGACCGGGGCGGCCAGGGCATGGCCAGGCAGCGCGATTCCGAGGGGCTGGAGATCGCCATCGGGATGTCGTCGAGCCGGATGGCGTTGTTGGTGGTCCGGGCGGGTAGGACGCGCCGGGCCTCGATCGTGCCGTCGGCGTTGGCTTCCACGGTGATCCCGACCCAGCAGTCGAAGGGACCCAGCAGGGATTCGGACTGAATCGGCTGGTCCCACGGGCTGAGGTAGTCCCTCGGCAGGTCCAGCCGGTCCTGCGGCCCGTCGTCAAAGGGCGCGTAGGGCGTCTCGACCGGCTCCGGCATGGAGCCGCCGGCCGACAGTTCGACGATTTCCCGCTCCATACTCACGGCGGGCCCGTCCTTTCGACCCCGGCTCCGGCAAGGGTCTGTTCCATGCCGCGGTTGACAGGGAATTTCCACTGGTACATCTGCCGAACGACGGCGAGCCATCGTTTCAGGAGGTCGTCGGCGAGGCCCTTGTCGCCCGCCTGGAGGGCGCGGTTGTACTGTGCCCTCAGGTCGCGTTGTTGCGTTTCCAATTCGTAGTAGCGGGCCTGGAGTCCGCGTCCGTAGTCCACGGGTTGGACCGCCCCGCCCAGCAGGAGGCGCTGCGCCGATCGACCGGCGGTGGGCATCTCGGCCACTCGCCCGCCAGGCCCCCATTCCCGGACCGGCCGAAGCGCCAGCATCGAGTCGAGGAAGGTGTTCGACCGCCCGGCCAGCGCCTTGGGCACGGCGCCCAGGCCCGCCTCGCGCAGGGGCGTCAGTTCGGTCTTGCGGAAGAGGCTTCTGCCGCTGGCGGCCTCCAGGCCGGCCTTCGCCAGGGGGTGTGACTGCGCCACCAGTTGCCGCACCGCCTCCTCGGGGTCGATCCCGGCGCCCAGGAGTTGATGAAGCTGCTCGAATGGGAACCAGTTGGCCGGCAGGAACACCGATCCGCCCGTCCGGTCGCCGCTGATCTGGGCGCCCTGCTGCTCCCGCATCCAGGCCGGGCGAAGGGCCTCCGGAACGTTTTCGCCGCCGGTGGCGATGCCCTCGACGAGGTTCTGAAACTTGGGCAGCATGGCCGCGTAGGCGGGCTTCTGGGGCAGGTAGTGGAACAACTGGAGTGCGCCGTTGTGGCGAATCCATCTGTACCAGGGAAGCAGACGGGCCAACCCGTTGCGTTCCCATGCCGTCAGGTCCGTCAGGTCGGGCATGGCCATCAGCGTTCGCATGACGGCCGACTCGGCGTCCATCCCCGTGTCCATGAAGTGCAGTAAGGTGGCGATCTTCATGCTGTCTTCGACGTTCTGATTCAGTCGGTAGACCGCGCCGTGGACCTGTTGCCGGCCGCGCCCGGCCGTTGCGGCGGCCTGCTGGCCGACCGTGCGCCCGGCGAACCGGGCCGGGATTTCCGCCGCCGTCCGTCCGCCGCCGGCCAGGTGCATCCGTGAGACGATCTGGGCGGCCTGCTCGGCGGGCATGACTCGCCCATTGGCCAGTCGGATCGTCTGCCCGGCCAGTCCGGACAGGTTGCCAGACTCAATGGCGGCGGCGAGCATCCTTCCGTCCTTCATCCGGGCGCCGACGGCCAGCGGGTTCGCCCCGGCCATCAGGCCGCCGAAGAAGTTCTGGAAGACGTTGCGGATGATGTAGCTGGGGTGGTAGAGCTGGGCGCTCTTCCACAGACCCAGGGCACGGTCCGAGGCGGCCAGCAGTCGCTCCATCGAGGGGGCGTGATCGGCAAGGGCGGTCATCTGGTCGATCATCTGGGCCACGGGCCGGGGGAAGTAGCTGTCGTACAGTCCGGTCTCGACGAGATTGGCGAAGGGGGACCCCTCCGCGGGCTTTCGGATCGGCTTGGCGTAGTGCCGCAGGGCCGGGTTGCCCTCGACCCGACCCGGAGGCAGGTCCAGCCGGTACCCGCTCACCAGGTCGCTCATCCTGGCCGAGGCCATCGTTCTCTCGTGAGCCGCCGCCCGCGCGCCGACGCTGGCCGTCAGGTCGGTTTGGAACATGGGGCGGGAGAACGGTTTTTCCGGCTGGTTCGGCCCGAGCAGGGTGAGCCTCTGACCTTCCGGCTTGCCGGCCATTTCGTTCATGGCGGCGGTGGAGATGGACTTGCGTCCGGTCTCCTTGAACCCCTGGCGTTGGAGTTCGGCGGCCATCGCGTCGGCGTCCTTGCCGGTGTTGAGGACGTGTCGCGTCTGGCCGGCCTCGTCGGTGAACTCGCGCAGGTAGGATCGGGGGACGCTGGGCGGCTGGTTGACGCTCATTCGCCCGCCGGGCCGCACCTGCCGGCGTCGGTTCGTCATGCCGCGGCCCTGCTGCTGCATGGCCAGTTGCGCCTTGCCTTCCGGGGTGACGATGCGGTGGACGTAATCCTGGACCTCGCCGCTGCGCAGGCCGGCGGCCTTTTCCGCTTTCAGGAAGCCCTCGGTAGTCCGGTAGTACTCGTCCAGCAGGGATCGCAGTTGCGGATCGCCGGTTATCCCCGCCTGTTGCGCCCTGGCATAGACGGCTCGCAGGGCGTCGGTGGAGAGGGTGTCGGCCAGCCCCCGGCCGCCCGGTCCGGCCTCGGCGACGTGGTAGACCATCTGCCGCACGTCGTCGGGCGCCAAGTTGCCCTGTTTGGCCAGCCTTTGAATGATGGGTTCCAGCTTCTTACCGAAGGCCGCTTTCGCGCGAGACGCGGCGGAGGCCGCTCCCGCGCCGTACTGGCCCTCGACGCCGACCATCTGTTGCCACAGGGGCGACGGGCCGGGTCCGAAGTGCTTGGCCTTGAAGGCGCGAGCCCAATTGGCGATGCCGGGCGCGCCTTCCAGCGGCGCGACACCCCGCTGGGACCGCGCCAGTTCGCGGATCACGCCGGGCGCGTTTTCGCCCTCAGTGTACGCCTTGAACAATTGTTGCCCGACAGCGGCCTTGCGGGCGGCCTCTTCCACGTCCCCGGCCTTGGCGCCGGGTCCGATCTTGCGTACTTCGGTCGCGCCCTCGCGGAGCCGGGCGCGGGCGGCTCGGGGTCCGAGTTTGCCGCCGATTTGCGCGGCCTCTTCCCGGGCTTGTCCTCTGATCTGAGCGGCATTGGCCGCCTTGGAGGCTGTCACCGCGGCGCGTGCCTTCCGGGCGGCGTTGACGCCGTACTTCCGGGCGAAGGTCTTCCACAGTTCGGCCCCTTCCGGGGTGAACGCCTCGGTCACGGCCTTGTACTTGCGGGCCTCGGCCCCGAAGGGCAGTTCAAGGATCCCCTTGGAGGCGAAGGGGGCGCGCAGCATCGGTCGGCCCTTCTGACCGAACTGGCGAATGAACTCCAGGGCCTCGGTCGTGCCCCGCGTGGCCTGCCGTGCGAGCCGTTGGGTCAGCATCCCCCCGCCCTTGGAGGCCAGGAGCTTTCGGGCGGCTTCGGGGCCTCTTTGCCGGGCGAGGCGGGCGAAGATTTCCGGCAGAGCCCGGCGCGTGGCGAGTGCCTTGGCCAGGGGAGCCGCCGCCTGTCCGGTCTGCGCCGCGGCCTTGACCATGCCCGCCCCCTGCCCCACGATGCGGGGAAGGTGCGTGGCGATCCGCGTGCCGGTCGTCCCGCCCAGGCTCGCGTAGGTCAACGGGTCCAGCAGAATGTCGCCTGCGAACCCGACGATGCTCTGGACGGGGCCTTCACCGAGGCCCATGCCCTTGAGGAGGTCGGAGAAGTAGACCTTCTTCTGCAAGGTCCCGGAGGGCAGTTTCGACGTGTCCGTCCCGGTCAGGTTGGCGATAGCGTTGGCCACGGCGTTCCGGGGGACGTCCAGCACGTCGAGGACGCGCGTGATCGTGCCGCGGTCGTCGCGTTTGGGGAGTTCCCCGATGCGTTCACGGAGGACATCGGACCCCCTCTGCTGCAACTCGTGCAGGGTGACCTTCTGCTGGCGGTCCTGCGCCTGCGGATCGAAGGAGTAGTCGCGCTCCTTCCGCTGCCGCTTGCCGTATCCGTAGGGCGTCAGCGGCTTGAGGGGTTCCAGGCCTCCTGCCAGTTGTCGGGCCAAGACCTTACTCCTTCCCGCCGGCCGCCGCCGTGATCTCCGCGAGAACCTGTTTCAACTCCGAAGCGATCTGCGGGGCGTACCGCTGCCAATCCGCTCCGCGCCAGGCGCTGGTCAGAAGGTTCGGGTTTTCCGCGTTCCGCATTTCATCCAGCAGCCCGCGCTGGGCGAACTGCGTCTGCAACTCGACGGCGAGCTTCTGTCGGGCCAGGGGATCGGCCGACGCGAGGGTCTGCCGCACGGAATCGGCGAATCGCTTCACGGAATCGTACTGGCGGCTTGCCGGGTATCCCGCCCATCCGCCCATGCCCATCGTGCTCATTCCGGGTCCGGAGAGGTCGGGCCAGGGGATCGTCGCGGCCGCGCCTCCAGCCGCCGCCACCGCGCCTTCCTTGGTGAGTCCCCCGCCGACGCCCTCGTTGCGCTCCATGACGCGGCGCTGGAGTCCGGAGGTCTTCATCTGATCTTCCAACTGCATGAATCGCAGCCGCATTTCCGGCGTCATCTGCCCGCCGAGGGTGGGCTGGCCTTGGGGTTGCGGCTCGGGCGGGACGTTGGCCCCCAGGCCGCGGTTGGCCTCCAGGAGGAGCTTTTCGACTTCCGGGCGGCGGGCGGCCACGGCGGCGTCGGACATGCCCGCGACGCCATTGCCGACGGCCGCGCCGGGTTGCCCGTTGCGCTGTGCGGCTCGCATCATGTCGAGCCGGGCGGCCTCCTGGGGCGTCATCCGTCCGCGATGGAGGATGCCTTCCCGCCGGGTCGTTTCCGCGACGGCGGCGGGAAGCTCCATCCCTGCGGTCGCGCTGTTCAGCGTCGTCGGCGTTCCGGCGATGTTGACCGGGATCGGCTCGTTGGGGTCGCCCCAATAGGTTCCGCCGCCCGCCCCGCCTTGAATCCGGTAGTCCCGTAGCCACTGTTGGGCGCTGGCGTCACCGCCGCCGGAGAGCTGCATGGCCCGCTTGACGGCGTTGGGATCGACACCCGGCGGCGCGCCTTCGCCGAGGTTGGGGACGACGCCGATCTCCTGTAGACGCCGCTCGATGTCGGCGCTTTGCTCTGGGCTGATCGCCCCGGACACGTTGGCTGGCATGGCGGGCTGATCGGTCCGTCCGCCTTCAAGGCTGGCCGCGGCCGCGGCTCGCTGCTCCGGCGTGCCCGCGCCGCTGTTGTAGAAGGTCTGCTGTGCGGACAGGTAGTTCGACTGGTCCCGTCGGCCCTGCCGTTGCGTCTCGGATTCTCCGGGTTGTGCCGCATAGCCCCTCTGGCGCAGCATGTCGAGACTGCCCTGCGGGGTTTCGCCCGCCTGCGTCCTGCCGCCGTAAGGGCTCTGGAACAGGTATTCGCTTCCGCCGATTCCGGAGAGCATGGAGGCGACGTGTTCCTGCTGGCGAATCCGGTTCATTCGCTGCTGGCCTGAGCCCATCACGTCGGCGTACTGCTGCGCCTGCTGGGGAGTCTGCTGGACGCCCGGCCCCGGCCCTTCGTAGCTTTCACCGCCGGGCCCGCGATAGCTGATGTGTCCGACGGGCTTGTCCTTGAGTTGTTCGCGCTCGCGCAGCAGCTCGTTTCGTCGGGCGACGGCCATTCGGTCCTCGACCTCGTGCGGGGTGCCGACTCGGATGCCCTGTCGCTGCTGGTAGTCCTTTTCGTAGCTGCCGCGGTTAAACTTCTCTTTCTGCTCGGCCCCAGCGCCGTCCAACAGGGACGCCGGCATGGACTGGCCGGAGGCGATGCCCGCCGTAAGCACTCTGGCCCGCCGGTCGGCCTCGGCCTGTTTCTGCTGACTCTGCGCCAGGAGATATTGCATGCGCATCCTGTCCCGTTCGAGGGCCATTTTCGCGGCCAGGTCGGGATCGCCTTGCTGGGGTTGCTGGCCGCTTCGTCGAGTTCCGGTCGGCAGAATCATGGTTCGTGGCATTTCAGTGGTTCCCTGTGCTTGATCTTCCGGGCGGTGAGAAGGCTTTGCGGCCGCCCGTCATGCCCGCCGACGGCCTGTCGGTCGCCGGCGGGTTCTTTGCGGTGTCCGAAGACTCGAGTTGTCTGCACCTGTTCCGCTGTTTGGAGGACTCCCGCCCGTCGCGCGCACACGCCGTCGAACAACGACCCCTCACGGAGATCGTTCGCGATGTCTGCGGCCATCGGACGAGAAACGTCCGGAGTCTCCCGGCGGTTGTGACGATGCCGGTTCCGCCTCCGGCCCCAATCGCCCATCCCGCACGGCGGGACAGGGGTGGTTTCGTCGTTCGATCGCTCACGTCGCACCCCCGTACCATCCATCGCTCGGCCACAAGTCGGGCTCGTCCTCAGGGCGGAAAAACCACCAGCAGGATTGCAACCCGCTCCGGGCCAGGCGCGCCAGAAAATCCGGGTCGCGTAGACCTGCCCCGTAGAATCCGCAGCAGGCCACGCCCGGACTGCCCATGCCGTCGTAGGCGGCGTCGAGTCCGACCGCCCGATTCCAGGCGATCCCCGCGTCGGCCGCGTTGTCCCGCAGGCTCGCCCCGTAGGTGGACTCCACCATCGCCACCCCGCCGATCTCCAGCAGGGGCGTCGTCGCGCCGTACTCGTGGCCGCCCGGCAGGGCCAGGGGGCGGAGCTTCCGCGCCCGTAGCACGTCGATCAGTGCCCGCATGGCGGTCCAACAGGCCGTCG
>JAQTVL010000243.1 GCA_028706835.1 Phycisphaerae bacterium
CGCGGCCGCCGAGCCCGCTCACCCCACAAACTCACGCGGGTCGGTGATCGTGCCGGTCAGGGCGCTGGCGGCCACCGTCAGCGGCTGGCCAGATATACGGCGGAATCCTTGTGGCCCATTCGGCCGGGGAAGTTCCGGTTCGTCGTGCTGATGCAGACCAGCGGGGCGTTCATCCGGCCGAAAGTGTCCACCGGCCCGCCGAGGCAAGCGGCGCAGCTCGCGGGGCCGATCTTACAGCCGGCGTCGGCGAAGATCCGCCGCAGGCTCTTGCCCGCGTGCTTGGTCGTGTCCAGCGCGATGTCCACTTCCGTCGTCGCGGGCACGATGAACGTGTCCACCTTCACGGTGCGACCAGCCAGCACCTTCGCCCCGGCCACGAAGTCCGTCAGCTTGCCACCGGTGCAACTGCCGATGTAGGCCCGGTCGATCTTCGTGCCGGCCAACTGACGCGCCGTGGCCCGCTTGTCGGGCGCGTGCGGCTGGGCGACCACCGGCTCCAGCTTGGCCACGTCCCAGGCGAGGTCGGCGAAGAACGCGCAGCCGGCGTCGTTGCGGACGACCTCGTAGGGATGGCCGGGCTGGTTCCGCCGGTCCACGTAGGCCAGCACATCCGCGTTCGGCTCGATGATTCCGTTCTTGCCGCCGGCCTCGATGGCCATGTTGCACAGCGTCATCTTCTCTTCGACGTTGAGCGCCTGCACTGCGTCGCCGGCGAACTCCATCGCCCGATACGTCGCACCGTCCACGCCGATCTCGCCGATGACCCAGAGGATCAGGTCCTTAGCCATCAGGTAGGCCGGCATCTGCCCGTCGAAGCGGAATCGCATGGTCGGCGGGACTTTCAGCCAGAGCTTGCCCGTGCCCATGACGAACCCGGCGTCGGTGTTGCCGATGCCGGTGGCGAACTGCCCGAAGGCGCCGTGCGTGCAGGTGTGCGAATCGGTGCCGAGCAGCACCTCGCCGGGGCGGGTGTGGCCGTTCTGCGGCAGCGCCACGTGGCAGACGCCGCGATACGGCGTGGTCCGCGGATCGGCATACGGCTGGGGCATGCCTTCGCCGCGGACGAAGTCCGGGTCGTAGTAGTAGCGGATGTTGTGCTTCTTCACGAACGATCGCAGAATCTCGATGTTGCGATGCGCCTTGCTGTCAGCCGTGAAGATGTAGTGGTCGGGGATAATCACCACCTTGCCGGCGTCCCACACCTTGGCGTTCGGCCCGAACTCGGCCTCGAACACGCCGATCGTGCCCGGCCCGCAGACGTCGTGGGTCATCAGCACATCGACATCGACCCAGACGTTCTCGCCGGGGACAGCCGATTTCCGCCCGGATCGCCGGGCGAGGATCTTCTCCGTCATGGTCATCGCGGCAGCCATCGAATCATCTCCTCACAACAGGTCGAAAACGGCATTATAGCAGTTCGGGGTATGGATGACAGCACGGCGTGCCGCCCGTTCGCGGACATTGC
Source organism: Phycisphaerae bacterium (assembly GCA_028706835.1). Classification (GTDB taxonomy): domain Bacteria; phylum Planctomycetota; class Phycisphaerae; order JAJVII01; family JAJVII01; genus STB-87. The sequence goes on from JAQTVL010000243.1 coordinate 1,466, forward strand.
GAAGAGGCAAGCGACAGCCAGCCGGGGCGGCTATCGCTTGCCTCTTCGCAGCGACCTTATCTGAGTTTGCGACCCTGAGTACCGAACGCCCCCAAGAACGGATCGCAGGCGTCCAGCCGACCGGTGCAGGCCTCGGCGGACGCCTTGCAGCCGCCCAGGCAGGTCGCTTCCATCTTGCAGCCGGAGCAGAACGCCGGCCGGGCAGCCATGAACGCCTTCATCCGCGGCGAGGCCATCATCGCGGCGAAGCTCGTCTCGCGGATGTTGCCCAGGATGGTCGGCGAGTGATTGCACGGCCGGACGTTGCCCACAGGGTCCAGCGTGTAGTAGGCGCGATCTGTGCCGGCCGCGCAGAACCCGAAGCTCAGCTTCGGATACCGCGTCGTGTCGAACAGGCAGGGCGGCATCGGGATCGAGCAACTGATCGAAATCTGGTAGCGATCGCTCAGCTCGTTGGCCGTCGCCAGGGCCGCCGACAGTTCTTCCGGCGACGCCTGAAGCAGTTCGATGTTCTCCGCCCGGCCGCCGGTCCCGCCGGGGTTGAACCGGTTGAACATGATGCCATCGACGCCCAGCGCCACCGCCAGTTCGACGGTCTCCCGCCAGGTCGGCAAGTTCAGCCGGGTCGCCACGAACACCGCGACCACGCGCTGCCGGGCGGCCTTCAGGCTCGCGATGGCCAGCGTCGCCTTGTCGAACGCCCCGGATTGGCCGCTCATGCGATCATGGATGGCCCGCTCGACCGACAGCAGCGGCAACTCGAAGATGCTGATCTTGCCGGGCGACAGCCTGGCGACGGCTGCATCGTCCAGCAGCGAACCGTTGCAGATGAGGTTGATTGTCCGGCCGCGCTCGACGAGGAAGTCGACGATGTCGAAGATATCGCCCCGCAGCATCGGCTCGCCGCCGGACAGCGACACCAGCGTCGCCCCGGTCTGATCGAGCATTCGCCCGAGAATGTCTAGCGTGTCCGCGGTATTGAGTTCGCCGGAGGGGTCGTAGGGCCTGGCGTTCTTCCACGCGTTGTAGCAGTGGAGGCAATCGTGATTGCAGCGCTGCGTGACCTCGAACACAAACGACCGCTGCCGCACGCCGCGCGAGAACAGGGACAACAAACCCATCGCAACTCGCCTTCCGATTAACCACCAAGAGCACCAAGGTCACCAAGAATCACAAATACAGTTCTTGGTGTTCTTGGTGTCCTTGGTGGTGAACTCACTCCGCCCGCGTCGCCGGCGTCCGGCGCGGAGCGCTGATCTTCGCAATCAACTCCCGCGTTTCCGCCACCGTCTGCTCGATGTCGTGAACCGACTGCTCGCGCATTACATCCTTGACCCAAGCGTCGGCGGAGCCGCCCGCCAATTGCTGGCGCGACTGCCGGACGAACTCCCGGAAGTCCTTCCGATCGACCCGCCGCAGGTTCTCCTCCAGCAGCGGCAGCGTTCGCTCCAACACCTCCGGCGAGACGCGATCGGATGCGGCCAGGCCTCGCAGCAGCCTCGCCTGGTCGGCCAGGCGTTTGGCTGAGTCGACCTGCTCATCGTACATCATCCTCGGCTCGTAGCAGGTCGACTGGCTGTCTTCGGTGCAGCGGAATTGGCCGACCCGGTCCATCAACTCTCGCAGGCCTGCGGTCAACAGACCTGCCTCCGTCGGCGTGAGCAGGCCGGCCGTCGCGAGCACTCCCACGTCGCCAGCCGCCCGCCACAGGTCCCCGAACAACTTCTGCTCGCCGGCGCGGTCGAACGGGAAACTGCCGCGCCGCCCGGCCGCGATCTCCTCCGCCTCGCGCCACGTTCGCGTCAACTTAACCCACTGCGGCGTCTTGGCCAGCCCCATGGATCGTAATTCGTACATCGCCGGCCCCGGCTCCTCATACGCCGCCGCCTCGTGCAGCCGATACCCGGAATACACGCCGCAGGTTGCCAGCAGGAGCAGCGATGCGGACATCATCCGCCGCCACCATCGCGGGCCGCGCTCGCCCGCCTTTCGTGCATCACGCCCGAGCGCCAGTAGCACGACGACAAACAGCAGCCCGACAACGCCGAGCAAAACTGTCCAAGCGTAGACCATTCGTTGCGGCATGGCCTGTCCTCCGTCCTCCTGTTTGTAGTGACGCCGTGAGGCGTTCGCCCCCGGATACCCTCACGGGCACACTACCACTACAGCGCAACTTCGTAGCACGGGCATCTTGCCCGTGGGTTTTCGGGGCCGGGACGGTCCCGAGAATCATGGGCGAGACGCCCATGCTACGAAAAACGGCCTATGTTGCGCTGTAGTGCTACGAACGCGGCCTCGATCATTCCTTCGTCGCCGGCTGGGTACTTGGCGACATGGGCACGAGAACCTTGTCCAGGTCCAACCCGTCCAGCGACCGCTTATATGCAGCCTCGCCAATCACGCCAGCGGCGTGGTACTTGGTCAGCAGGTCACGCTGGGCGGCGAGTGCTGTCGGGGTGCGGCGTGAAATGCGGACCCAGTAATAACAGGTCGTCCAAGTGCGATTCCCCATCACGAGGAGCGCCGGCGGCAAGACCATCAGCACGAGTCCAAGGATCAGTCGGCTGGGCTTTCGCCCGTACCGCCACACCAGCAGGAACGCCGCGAGGAAGACCATGCCCAGACCGGCTATTCGCGTCCGATTGTGCTTCCAATACTCGGCCCGCCCCGCGTCGCGGGCAAACTTGTCCGTCAGCGAATAGACGTGGATGCCATCATCGACCCGCACGCTGAACTCGCCAGCGGTGTCGTCGTCAACCGGCGAGAACTCGAACGCGGAGCGTGCGAAGCCCGAGCGGTTTTCGTAAAGATACGGGATCATCGCGTCGTCGTAGATGCCGCCCGGCCCGAGGGGCAGGAACCACCACCTCCCAAACCCGCATCGCAACGTGGCGGAATACACGCCGCCTACATCGTCGAGCGGCGACCTCGTCCAGTTTCCGTTCCAATGACTGTTCAGAGATGAGACAACGTCGAAGTAGTTCTCAGCTTCGGTTCCCCGGGGCGGGCAGCGGTCGTCCCGAGTGGCCACGCTGAGGGTGAGACGATCCTCTCGCAGCGTGTAGTCCAGCGGCACGCTCGCCATCCGGGCATATTCGAGGGTCGCCAGCCCCTCGTCGTTGCTCGGATAGCGCCCATGCTCGCGGCGGAAGTTCTGGAGGGATTCCTTGATCGTGTTCATTCTCGGGTCCGGTTGGTGATGCGGATAGGTCCAGCCACGGAGAAAACTGTCCTCCCTGTCGAACGCGGCCCATGAGCCCGCGCAGACCAGAACGCACATGGCAATGAAGTGCAGGTGCATCCATGGCGAGCGGGACAAGGCGGACTCTGCCGGCGTCGACATTGGCGCGTCCCCTTTCGGCTGGATGCTTTCAGCATAACCCGAGCGGGAGGGAAAGGCCAGAATCGAACGAAGTTCACGGAAGTTCCATCGGCGTTCGTCGGCGTGCATCGGCGGTTGATTGGTCCGTGTGTTCGTATAGGTAGCGAGTTGTGGTCGCGTCTTGTCCTCGCCCCGAGGAAAGCGGGGCCTTCGTCCCACGCACTCCAAGGCGGGCTGCGCCCGCGAAAGACGGCTACGACAGAGCGTGGCACTCCAAAATGCGCGGGCCGGCCAGAATCCACGGACCCCCACCGCGGCTGAAGCCGCACCTCCCCCGCGCGCGGGAGAGGCGTGATATAACGCACGGTCAAATCTTCCGGGCGTTCGCACCTCCCCCGCGCGCGGGAGAGGCGTGAAGAGGAAGACCCCGGGGCGTCATGCCCCGTCCCTCCGTCTCCGCGTCCTGGCGTCACCCCATCTCCCTGTCGCCCCGTCTTCCTGCCCGAATTCCGCCTCAAGTATTCGCCGCCAATCGACGATTACAGTGATGATGGGCGTTAATATGGGTAGAATGGGTAAACGTGGATAGATATGCGGCCGGGCGATAAACCGGTTGTAACTATAGGTTCTGGCGTGGGAAAGGTGTAGGAAGTTAATGATACGAGCGGCATCCGACGGGGCGGCGGTCGGGCGGACATCCGAAAGGGCCATCATGAAGGAAGTCTTCACAACCGGCGAGGCGGCGGAGGTCTGCCAGGTCTCGCAACAGACGATTATCCGGTGTTTCGACGCGGGGCGGATCCGCGGGTTCCGCGTGCCGGGGTCGCGGTTCCGCCGCATCCCGCGCGATGCGATCATCCAGTTCATGAAGGAGAACGGCATCCCGCTGGACCGGCTGGCCAGCGGGCGGGCCCGCATCCTGCTCGTGGACGACGACGAGGAGATCGTGACGCTGTTCGCCGACGCTTTGAAGCGCGACGGGCGGTTCGACGTGCGGACGGCGATGACGGGGTACGACGCGGGGATCGCGACGCAGGAGTTCAACCCGGACCTGATCGTGCTGGACTACATGCTGCCGGACATCAACGGCAACATCGTGTGCAAGACGATCCGCCAGAACCCGTCGTTCGCGCACATGAAGATCATCTTCGTGTCCGGCGTGGTGAATCGCGAGGAGATCGAGGACCTGCTCCGGGCGGGCGCGGACGACTTCGTCAAGAAGCCGTTCAACATCGGCGAGCTGATCGACAAGGTCGGCACGATGCTCGGCGTGCCGCGGGCCGGCGCGCTGTAAGAAAAGAAGCGAAGAAGCGGTCAGCGGTCAGCTTTCAGCGTACGGCGTACGCGGGCATTCCGCCGGCTGAACGCTGAACGCTGAGAGCTGAGAGCCTGTTCCGAATTGATGGCATGGCAGAACCGAACCAACCCGATCCGGCTGGCGCGGCTCGCAAGGTCGAGCTCATCATCGCGCAGCTCGATTCCCTGCCCACGCTGCCGCGGATCGCGTCGCGGCTGCTCCGCCTGACCCGCAACGACCAGGCGACCACGCGCGAAGTCATCCAACTCATCAAGCAAGACCAGTCCGTCACGGCGAAGATTCTGTCGATGGCCCGCCGGGCCAAGTTCGGCATTCGCGACGAGGCCACCACGATCGACAAGGCCGTGCTGCTGATGGGCCTCGAAGCCGTCCGCAGCGCGGCGCTCTCGGTGAAAGTGTTCGAAATCTTCGACCCGGCGGCTGACAACGGCTCGGGCCGGTTCGACCTGGCCGGCTTCTGGACGCACTCGCTGGCGGTCGCGCTCGCGTGCGAACGGCTGGCGGGGCTGATGCCGAAGGGCGCGGGGATCGCCTGGCCGACGCCGGACGATCTGTTCGTGGCCGGGCTGCTGCACGACATCGGCAAGGCGGCCCTGCACCACTGCCTGCCCAAGAGCTACGGCAAGGTGGTCGAGGCCGCGGAGGCCATCCACGGGCCGCTGGTCGCGATCGAGCGCAAGCTGATCGGCATCGACCATACGGTGGTCGGCAAGCGGCTGGGGCAGAAGTGGAACCTGCCGCAGGGCGTGGTCGACGCGATGTGGCTGCACCACGC
>JAQTVL010000244.1 GCA_028706835.1 Phycisphaerae bacterium
CGTGCTCGATGCCCAGGTTGACGTCGCGGACGTTGGTCAACTTGGTGGCGGCCGTGCTTCCTTTGGCGCCGTAGTAAATCTCGCCCTCAAAGGACATTTTGCGAACTGCCATGGTTTTCTCCTTGGGATCAGGGTCGGATGGTTCCAATCCAGAGGCCGGCGAAACGCGGGGCCGCGGCTTCCAGGGCGGGCAACATGAACGGGCGGCGCTCGAATCTCTCACGGCGGCCGGCAACGCGCCCGGCTCGTTCGTGCGGTTCTCCGCCCGTGCCTATCCGGGAATAGGCCGTGCCGATGAGCGTGGTTTCCTTGTCCGCTCCGATCTGGATGGCGGCCGGCAACTCGCCGGCTCTGGTGTGCGGTGGCGTATCCGGCGACGACGGACGGCGAGAGACGCGGATCGAGCCTCTGGCCAGGTCGCGGACCAGCTCCGCGGCCTGTTGCAGGTTGCGCGGCTTGGCTCGGTCCGTGGCTTCGGTGATACGGTCCAGGTGGTCCTCGATTTGTACGCTGGTGCCGAGTTGCATTATGTGGCCTTCACCTCATAGGCGACGCGGGCCACGCCCACAAACAGGTTAGCCTTGTCGAGCAAGCGGCCGTCGTAGGGAACGAAGTTATCGAGCTCGTCTGGGGCCGGTTCGTCGAAACTGACGTCGTCATAGTCGGTGACGGTGATCTCTCGCGGCTTGCCTCCGTCGTTGGACAGGTAATCCCAGATTTCGCCCACCAGTTTTGCCAGGGCGTCGCAGGCCGAGGTGTTGGACGCCATGGCTTGCTGTCGCACGGCCACGTCGATCGGCACTCGCACGGACCACGAGGCGCGATCTTGGCGGGTAATCGCCGGGAAGCCGAACAGGACGTCTACGCGGACGGCCGCGCAGTTCTCGAGCTCTACCCCGGTTTCGTAGGATCTCGCGGCGGCGAAGCTGGTCGAGAACGCGGCCGCGGAAACGCCAGCATTCAGCGTGGCGACCACGGCATCAGCAACAGCGATGGCAACTTCGCTTGGGTTCATGTGGTCCGTTTCAGGTAAACGACAATCTGCGTGCCGGCCGCGTCATGCGGTTCCCAGCATCGCCCCTTGAGCCGCGGGGTTACGGTATAGACGGTGGTCCCGGCGGTGAACGTGTCGCCGCGGGCGGGTGTGGCCGCCACGTCGTCTATCAGGTAGTCGGCGGCATCGACCAGGATGGCAACGGACAGCGTGGTCTGGGTGACCCCGTGGTCGTCGGTTTCTTGGGTCTCCTGCAGCAGGAGCTGGCCCGACACTGTAGCCGAGGAGTCGCCGCGGGCCAGGGTGTAGTCCCGGGCGTACACCTCGGCCAGCATGGCGCTGGCCGCATCCCAGTCATCGTCAAACGGCGTTGCCATCGGGTGTCCTGGCGGTTTCTTGCGGGATCATGTCGGGATCGTAGGGGCTCGGCGGCGGTATGGTGTCCATGCGGGCTGGCGAGTTGCGCCATCGCGGGGCGTTCGCTTCGTCGCCATCCGTCCATGCGCCCCAGGCTGCTTGGTTCGAATAGACCGCCCGCCCCTCGTGGTAGAGGGGAATCTTGCGCGTGGCGTAGACCCGGGCGCCGAGTTGCCAGGCGCGGTAGCTAAACCAGTAGTCCTCGGAGCGTGCGGCGAGTGGCTGGAACTTTCCGTCACGGCGGCCGTAGCGCTTTGGGAAATTGAACCAGCAAAACAAGTCCCCGTTGGCTTCCGTCTTCAGGAAGCGGCCATCGCGAAGGTCGATTAGGGTTAAGCCGAAATTGACCAGGAGGGGCCAGTCCGGGTAGCCGAAGTCGGCCGCGCCAAACGTCTCGGGTAGATCGAACATTTCGCGGACGGTCACGGCTCGATGGACGCACCACTCATCGCCGGGCTTTGCGACCCCCGTCGACAAACAGCCTGTCCAGTCCTTTTTCGGGATGGCCGCGGCCATGATGTGGGCACGCTTGGCGTCGGCCTCATCGGCCAGGATGTCCAGCCAGCGCTCTCCATCGTCGCGAATCATGGGAACCACGTCCGAGTGGATATACGCCACGTGGGTGCAACGGCCTTCCTCGAAGGCGTTCAGCGCGCGGCACCATAGCGAATTATGGTTGTCGATCGAGCGCGGACTGGGCTCGACGACGGCGTGGTGCTTGCGCGTGCAGTGCTGCAGCATGGCGATCGCCGTCTCGATAAGGAGCGACGGGCCCGGAAACGCGAGGAAAATGCGGTGTTTTTCGGCCATTGGTATGAAGGCGTGGTCAAAAAGGGTCAAGGATCGAACGTAAGGGGCGGGGCCGAGGGAGGCGCGAAGTCCTGCCCCCGGCCCCTGGCGCTGGGAGACGCTACTGCGCGGCCAGGTCGGTGGACCGGACGCGCAGGAAATCGATTCGGACGTCGGGCACTTCGGCGCCGCCGGCGGTCTTCTCCACCAAGACCAGGGCCTTGAGCGGGCCGGTGGCCTTGCTGATGTCGAACGTGGTGGAGGCGAGGACCTCCACGGCATCGATGTACAAGTGGCAGTCCGACGGGTCGCGGGCATCGATCCAGAATTCTTGGTAGGTGCCCTCGGTGGCGTCGGCCGTGGTATTGGTGGCTGCCACCTCGGTGGTGCCGTCGTCGGATTCGGCGTTGATGTCGGCGGCGTTGCCATTCATGGAGAAGAGCACCGCCTCGGTGATCCCGTCGGCGTCGGTCGTGCTGGTGCCGTTGGCCAGTCCCCAGACGATGTCGACGGGGGCGGCGTCGCCCTTCTCCTGGACGTTGATCCGAGCCTCGAGGATCGGCCCATCGGCGAGCGGAACGCTGTCCACGCTCAACAGGTCCACGCACTGGGCGCCGGTCCCACTCGAGATAAGGAGCTTGTGGAACCCCTGCACGTCGCGGGTGGCGGTCGGCGTGGTGCCGGTGGCGACGCTGACGAAGAGGTGGCCCTCTTCGCCGCCGAGCTCGATCTGGTTCTGCTGGCGGGCGTTCAGGTTGACCACGGCCTCCGTGGCGGCGGCTGTGGCGTCCTTGTAGAACGTGCCGCAGAAGAACGAGTCGGCGGTGCGGATCGGGGTCACGGTCCCGGCCGAGCGGTCCCAATAGGCGCGGCCGCCGGCCAGGCAGACCTTGTCAGCGATCTTCTGGAGGGTCACCGGGCCCGAAACCCGGATTGAGGCCGTATCGCCGGAGACCAGGGCCCGCAAGCCTTGGACGTATCCGGCGCGGCCGTCGGCGAGTTGGATCACCTCGCCCGAGGAGTATCCGGCAGCCGGGGTCGTGACGGTAATCGTACCGTCATCCGGTGCGTACTTGGCAGCTTCCGTTGTCATGGCGAAACCTCAAAAAAACGTGTGTGGTGTCAGGGGAAAAACGCGAGGCGAACGGTCACACGGACGCGGATCAACTGCCGCCGGTGCTCTTGTAGAGGCCGACGAAGTCCATGGCCGCGGCGCCGATGTCGAGCTTGATGTCCCAGCCTAGGCCCCACTGGCCGCGGTCCAGGACGAACGACCGGAGTTGCGGCTTGCGGCCGGTGCCGCGCAGGTAGGCCACCCGCACGGTGCGCGGGCCACCAGCGGACAGGTACCAGTTGGTCGCGTTCCCGGCATAGGCCTTGCCGGTGACCGGGTCGGTGACTCCCATGGTGCTGAGGCGACCCTCGACCACCACGCCGAGGCGTTCGGCGGCGATGAGGTTGACGGGGATGTAGGTCGTGACTGCGGCTGAGGTCCCGGTCTGCGCCGCCTGGCCGCTGGTGGTCAGTTCGCGGGCGGTCCATTCGAGATCGCTCGGTACCATGAGCCACTTGGGCCGCACGTTGAGGGCGATCTTCTTGTCGCCCTCGAGGCGATTCTGCGACTGCATGGCGGTGATGCCGGCCTGGAGCGAGCTCTTTTCCAACGCGGCGGATCCCAGGTTGGCGTGTCCGCCGGCCGTGGTGATCGCCGTCGAGTTGAACAGCTTGCCCGAGTCGGCGACCAGGGCCGGATTCGCCAGGAGGATAGCGTAGACCAAGTCGGGGCGAAGGCGCCGGGCCGCCTTCCCCATCTCAGCCGGCATGCGCATGATGGCCCCGAAGCGGTCGTCGATGATGTCCTGATCGTCCGCCGTGAACTGCTTGGAGTATCGGGCGATCTTGTAGGTCTCGTGCGAGTCGGCGATCGTGGCGTCCTGCGCCTTGCCGCCGCGTGTGTGGCGGTCGAGGCTGGTCTTGGCGTTGAGGCTGATGTCTTCCTGGGTGAGGAAGTTCGGAACGTCCTCTTCGTCGCACCAGACCGTCGTGTCGGGCTCCTCCTCCCACCCCTCGATGAGTTTGGCGTACATATTCGTGGTGAACACGTAAGCCAGGGTGCCGCCGGACGGCGCGGACCGTTCGGCGTCGAACGCGTCGTCGACGTCCAGGAACCGGCGCCCGGTGTCCAGGAAGGCGCACTCGCGCGCCAGGTCGATGACGGACAGGCGGCGCAGCCGGTGGCCGGCCTCGAGGTCGCGCGGCGTCAGCACGTCGGACGGGTTCGGGTCGCGTCGCCCGGTGTGCATCATGGCGCGTTCCATCCCGCGCACGTTGTCGCCGACGAGCATGCCGGCCGCCAAGGAGCGGGCGTTGACCGCGGCGTCGCCGCCGATCGGCCCCGTGTGAGCCGACGGCACGTAGGGGGCCGGCGCGTTCTGGCCGGGTTGACGCAGGCCGCGCACGGTCGTCAAGAATTCCTGGCTGGCCCGGGCTACGTCCCACCCTTCGGCGATCGCTCGCTCGCGAATCGCCGCCGGCACGTCGGCCCCGGCCAGCTCGGTGAGCTGCCGCACGCGGTCCCGCTCGGCGGCGACTGCTTGCTGGCGGATGGCTTCGGGCGTGGGGTCGGTGCGAACCGGCGCCGGCGGCGTGGGCGGTGTGGGCGGTGGCGTGGGCGCGGGTTGGGGGACCGGCGGCGGATCGGCCGCGGCCGCGTCGGCGCGGGCCCGCTGGTCGGGCGACAGTTGGGCCAGGTAGGCCTGGGCCTCGGCGTCCGTCGCTTCGCGACGCAGCCCGATGGTTTCCAGGTAGGCGCGCAATCGTCGGTTCATGGTTGGGTCCTTTGTAACAAGAGGTTGGGAATCCTCGCGGATTTTGGCGGCTTGGTCCGCGCCGATCGGCACGAGGGAAACTTCTTTCGGCTGCCACTTGGTGGCGACGCGCAGCGTCCGTTTGCCGGCGGTGTAGCTTTGGCCGGCCACGACGGCCATCTGTCCCGGGGCGATCTCGGTGGCCTCGGTCACGCGGTAGCCGACCGATACGTCGGTGATGTGACCGGCGCGGACCTTCTGCCAGGCACGCTCGGCCATTTCGTCCGCGGCGAAATGCAGCCGGCCGACGATTTGGCCGCTGTCTGGCTTGATTCCGCGGATGCTCCCCAGCACGTCGTCGAGGGAATAGCGGGAGTGATTGGCCAACAGCGGCATCTGGGCCGGCAACTGAGCCCCAGACACGAGCAGGACTTCATCGACCACCTCACCGCGCCGCCAGTCGTAGACTTCGACCTGCATCTCGGTTGAGAGGATGGCTTCGACCGACCGCTCTTCCTGCTTCACTGTGGCGGCGCGCAACTGCAAAGCCCGGGTCGTCAAGTCGCGAGTGACTGGCGCGTCTCTGGTTTGCAGTTGGCTGTTTGCCTCGTACGCCTCCCGGCCGAGCTCCTCTCCGAGGCGTGCCTTTTCGTCAAGCGGCAGACGGGCGTAGAAGTCCTGCGCCGTTCGTTCGTCCGCCGCTGGGTCAAGGCCTCGCCGTTCGAGGGCTGCGCGAAGTGGCTTATCCATGGGGTTCTGCCTCCAGGGAAGTAATGCGGTCTTCGATGGCGTCCAGGTCCGCGCGGGTTGGTGGCGTCTTGGACGGCTGGGCGTTCGCCGGCTGCGCGGCGGGCGTCGGCTCCTCGCGCATCCAGGACGGCAGCGGCAACCCGGCCTGCGTGAGCAGGTCGCGCTCGCGACTGAGCATGGCGACTTGGGTCTCGAGGTCTCTTCCGCGCGCCGCCAGGGCGTCGGTCAGGGTCAGCGTCCGCGTGTCGAGGGCCGTCTTCTCGGCATCAGATTCCTTGGACGGGTCCACGTGTGGCCTCGGCGGCCATGTCCACTGGTAGCGCACGCGTGGCGGACGGCGTCGCAGAGCAGGCACCGAAAACCGCGATTCTCTGGCCACTTCGTCGACCAGCCGGTTGAGTGTGCCGGTGGACCGCTGGGAACCGCTCATCCACTGCTGGAATCCCGCCACGGCCCGGTAGTAGTTCTGCGTCTCCAGCCGAGCGGACGAGTAGTTGTAGCGAGCGCAGTCGAGCCGAATCATCATCAGAGGCATCCCGACCGGGCGCACCAGTTCGCGCTGTCGCTCGGCGCGGTAATCGGGATACTGGACCGCGGGCTGCGCGGCCGGATAGACAAACGGCTTCCAGCCAGGCGGCGCCGCCTTGATCGTGCGGCGCTGGACCTTGATCGCGCTGGCCACCTGGGCCGGCGGGACGTCGAGGCTCTCGGTATAGAGAATGCCGCACTGATCGGCGATCTGGCGAGCCGCATCCTGGACCTGGTCATCGTAGTCGCGAAGATCTGCCGACGGCTGTAGGCCCGTGTTGAACCACGGAATGCCGCGGGCCTGGTCTTCTTCCTCGATGATAAATTCGTGGATCACCAGATCCGCCGGCCATGGGTCATACGTGGCGGAAATGTTCTGGCCGTCAATCCGAGCATCCGCGATCCAGTAGCGAGTCGGCCGGGTGAGGGCGTCGAACTCGATCCCCGCGAATACGTTAGGATTTCCGGCCTGCTGGGCGGGCGACGCCAAGCGGCGCGGGTGCACGGGCTGGATCCGCATCGAGACCGGCCCTTCCGCCATCGGGTCGGTGACCATCCGGGCCAGATACTCGCCGTTTTTCCAGAGCGATCGCA
>JAQTVL010000245.1 GCA_028706835.1 Phycisphaerae bacterium
TGGTCGACCTGCCGCCGGAGGAGCTGCTGGAGCGGTTTAGCGACGGGAAAGTCTATGTGCCGGCCAAGAGCGAGCAGGCGATGGCCAACTTCTTCAAGCAGGCCAACCTCGTCGCCCTTCGCGAACTGGCCCTGCGGCGGATCGCAGATCGGGTCGGCGCCCAGGTCGAGGCCGCCCGTCAGACGGTGGGCGGGGCGCACGTCTGGGCCACGAGCGAGCGATTGCTTGTTTGTGTCGGGCCGAGCCCCACGTCCGCCAGGGTGATCCGGATCGCCAAGCGTCTGGCGTCGTCCCTGCGGGCATCTTGGGTCGCGATCTACGTCGATACCGGCGCGGGGATGAGCGACTCGGCCCGCCAGAAGCTGACCGCGAATCTGCGACTGGCCGAAGAGCTCGGGGCCGAGACGGCCACGCTGAGCGGCACGGACGTGGCCGGTGAAATCGTCAACTACGCCCATACCCGCAACGCCACCAAGATCGTCATCGGCAAGACCGGCGAGGCGTGGTGGCGGGAGGTGGTCGGCCGATCGATCGTTAACCGGGTCGTTCGTCGGAGCGGCGACATCGATGTCTACGTCATCCGCGGCAAAGAGGAGCCGAGTGGCCCGTTGTCCCCACCAGCAAGGCAGCCCCCGCCGTTCCCGACGCGCAGCTACGTCATGTCGGCTGCCATCGTTCTCGCCTGCACGGTGATCGCCCTGCTGATGGAGCGAGCCGGGCTCTCGCACATCAACCAGGCGATGATCTACCTGCTTGGCGTCGCGGCCGTCGCTGCCTTCTACGGCCGCTGGCCGGGCGTGGCAGCCTCTATCGTCAGCGTACTGCTGTTCGATTTCCTGTTCGTGCCGCCGCGACTCACCTTCGCCGTCAATGACACGCAGTACTTCATCACGTTCGGCGTCATGCTGGTCATCGCCATCCTCATCAGCACGTTGGCCCATCGCACCCTGCAGCAGGCGGCCGCCTCCCGCGAGCGCGAACGCCGAACCGAGGCCCTGTATCGCCTGAGTCGGAAGCTAGCCGGCACCAGCGGCCTACAGCAACTGCTGACAACGGCGGAAGACGAGCTGGCTGACAGCCTCGGCTGCGAAATCGCTATCTTCCTGCCCGACGGGGCCGGCAACCTGCGTCCGACGCCCGCCGGCCCGAACAGCTTCGCCGAGCTCCCTCACGAGTTGGCTGTTGCCCAGTGGGCGTTCGAGCACCGCGAGCAGGCCGGCGCCGGCACGTCCACGCTGCCGGATGCGAACGCCCTGTATCTCCCGATGCTCGGCAGCCAGGGGGCCGTAGGCGTGCTGGGCGTCCGCTCGCTGGAACTGGACCGATTTGCGTCGCCTGAGGAGCGGCAGAAGTTGCGCTCGCTGGCCGATCAAACGGCCATCGCCATCGAGCGCGGCCGATTCGCCGAGCAGGCCCAGGAGGTCCTCGTCCAGGTCGAAACGGAGCGACTGCGAAGTGCGCTGCTGAGTTCGTTGTCCCACGATCTGCGAACTCCGCTGACCGCCATCGCAGGGGCGAGCAGCAGCATGCTTGAGGACGACCGGCCCCTCAACGAGGCGACGCGGCATGAGTTGCTCCAGACGATCTACGATGAGTCCAACCGGCTGTCGCTGCTCGTCGAAAACCTGCTGAGCATCACGCGTATCGAGTCCGGGGCGATCGTCGTCAACAAGCAGTGGAACTCGCTGGAGGAGGTCGTCGGCTCGGCGCTGGCCCGGCTGCGACGGCCGCTGGAAGGTCGAACTATCACAACGAACCTGCCCACCGATCTGCCACTCGTCCAACTCGACGGGGTGCTTGTCGAGCAGGTGTTGATCAACCTGCTGGAGAACGCGGGGAAGTACGCCCCCGCCGACCGCCCGATCGATGTCATTGCTCGGGTCCAAGGGGCCGCAATGGTTATGGAAGTGGCCGACCGCGGGCCGGGGTTGGCCGAGGCGGACCTGGAACGGGTCTTCGAGAAATTCTACAGAGGACCGGGCCAGGGCATTCTTCGTGGCGCTGGCCTGGGTCTGCCGATCTGCCGGGCCATCGTCCAGGTCCACGGCGGGCGTATCTGGGCGGAGCATCGCTCCGGCGGCGGCACGCGTTTTCTGTTCTCATTGCCGCTGGAGGGCGAGCCGCCGAACGTGGAGCCCGAGGTCGAGCCCAAGATTGAGGAGCAGTGATTTCGGTGACCGCAAACAGGCCGAAAGTCCTGGTAATCGAAGACGACCCGGCGATCCAGCGGTTCCTGCGGGCGTCGCTGACCAGCCATGACTATGAGATGGTCGAGGCGACTACGGGCAAGCTCGGCCTGCTGTTCGCCACCGAGCAGCAGCCGGACCTCGTGATTCTGGACCTGGGCCTGCCGGACAGCGACGGCGTTCAGATCGTCCGCGAACTGCGCGGCTGGTCGCACCTGCCGATCATCATTGTGTCGGCGCGAGGCCAGGAGAAAGACAAGGTGCTGGCCCTGGACGCGGGCGCGGACGATTACCTGACCAAGCCGTTCGGCATGCCGGAATTGCTGGCTCGGATGCGGGTGGCCTTGCGCCACGCGTCACGGGTGGAGGAAGGCGACGCGGAAGGCGAACTGGAGTTCGAACTCGGGGATCTGCGGATCGATTTGGCCCGCCGGCTGGTGTTCCGTGGAGGCGAGCAGATCCACCTGACTCCCATCGAGTATCGCCTGCTGGCGATCCTGGTTCGTCACGCTGGCAAGGTCCTCACGCACCAATTCCTCCTGCGCGAGGTGTGGGGGCCCACGTACGTCAACCAGTCGCACTACCTGCGCATCTTCATGTCCAACCTCCGCCGGAAGCTCGAAGCTGACCCCGCATGCCCCCGGTACCTCCTGACCGAACAAGGCGTTGGATACCGCCTTTGTTGCGATGGTTAACTGTGGCGTGCGGGACCAGCGATGCTGGCGATTGACTTGATTGGTAACAAGACGGCCTTCCGTCGGCTCTTGACAATCGTCATCGCGGCAGCCGCCCCGTTTCGCAAGGCGGTCATCCGCGTGGGAGGGCCGCTTGGAGCCCCCGTTCGTGACGATTCTGGGACACCTTATGACATATGTGTAACAACCCTGCTGCAACGGCCCAGATTACATTGACGCGCCGCAACGACGTGGCAGAATAGGAGCGGCGGCACAAGATGCAGTCGCGTGCCGCCGACTCCAGCAACCTGATCGACTCGGCGCTGGCCAACAAGCTCGGCCCCAACCGGGCGTTGGTCTACAGCGAGGAACTCGGCGTGCTGGAGAAATTCCGCCCGTATGCCGTGCCGTCCGCGGAATGGCTGGAGCACGTCCGCACACAGTTGGCGGGACGATAGGCGATCCGGTTGCGCTATTGTTTTCCCTGCGGCGCGGCGTCGGGCGCGGGGGCCGGTGCCAATTCGCAGTGCAGCTTCTGCGGTTTGGCTGCTTCGCGAATCTTCTCGTCGGCGGCTTCCACTGTCTTGGTCAGGGCCGCCAACTGGTCCTTCAACTCGGCTGCGGCGCCGGCGGCACTGGCCTTCGGGGACAGGCCCCGCCACTGACTGACCACTCCCTCCTTGGCTGCCACCGCCGCGAGGATGGCCCGTCCCTGGACGATGATCGGGCTGACATCCTTGGCCTGCGGCACAGGCCCCAGCGCGGTGAGGTTCACGCCCGCATCGAGTTCCTTGGCGGTCAGGGTGGCGGCCACGATGCCGTTGATCGTGAGCGTGTAGCTGCCTTCTTTCAGGCCGGTCACCTTGAGCGTGTACTGGCTGAGGTCGAGGATCACCGGGTAGAACGCCAGCATGGTCCGGGCGTCGTCCGGGATCGGGAACGGCAGCCGCTCGTCCAGCCGATCGAACGCGATCTTTCCGCCGTCGGCCGTGGCGGCGTCCACTTTGCACCCCTTGGAGTCGGTTACTTTTCCCGCGGCATCGAGGGTCACGCTGCTGACGGCGCCATCCGCGCCGAGGCCCTTGAGCAGGGCGGCTGCCATCATCAGTTGGCCCGGCGGGCCGGGGTGGACCGCATCGCCCTGCATCGAGACCGCCTTGGTCGGGGCCTTCTCCTGGGCGGCCAGGAATGCCCGCAACTGCTCGACGCCCGCAATCGAGTCGTCCTGGGCCACCTGCTTGAGAGCGCCAAGAGTGCCTGCGAGCGTCTCCTTCGGCTTGTTAACGCCCCAGAGGTCGACGAGTGCGTGGAACTGGTCGGCATACGGGATGCTTTCCTTCGCGGCGTAGCCTTTCAGGGCCGTGGCGTACTCGTCAAGGCGCCTGTTGCCGCTCAGGAGGTTGGCCATGGTGCTGCCGTTGTTCATCGGGCTGGCGGACAGGATGACCGGGCGGGCCTTGACGCCGCAAATCCGCTCGACCATCGTGCCCATGTTGGCCATGAACTTGTCCGTGGCCGTATTGCCCTGGTCATTCATGCCCAACTCGACCGAGATGACAGTTGGTTTCCAGGCCGCGATATCGTAGTCGAACCGGGCCAGCGTGCTGGGGATGGTGTGGCCGCCGACGCCGGAATTGCGGAACGCGAACTTCAGGTTCGGATAGCGGGCGAAACAGAAGGCCTCGAAGTAGTTCGAGTGCAGGTGCTGGGCCGTGATGCTGTCGCCGGCCATCACCCAGACGTCGCCGTCCTTGAGCGGGAACTCCGCCTTGGTCTGGGCCGCAGCCATCTGGGCCAGCATCGTCAGGACGATTGTCGACAAGAGGCATTGTGCGAAGTATTTCACGGCTGTTTCTCCAAACGGGTCTGCCTTGGCAACATTTGACGCGTCGAGACGCAAGAATGCCCCGAGGGCGCTGACTATAGCCAGGCGGCCGGGGCCGATCAAGCGTGGCTCCGGGTCCGGCGCCGATCAGGGCGCCCGGGAGAAATCTCCTGTCGGTTCCTCGGCAGACGGCGCTGGTTTACGGTAAGATGTTGCCGAGTGCCCATGAAATCCACGATTCGCACATTTCTGGCTGTCGCGTTGGCTGGCTGGGTGGCTGCACCCGCCCCGGCCGGCCGGGCAGCCGTTACGTCGGCGCCGGATTCGCCGGCTACCACGCGCCCCGCGAGTCAGCCGGCGGGGCAACCCGCCACCGCGCCCGGCATCCAGGACGATCTTCTGGCTGCCCAGGAGCGGCTTAGGCAGATCGCCGGCGACACGTCGCTGTCGGCTGGGTTGCGCGACCTGTTGACGCAGCGATATGAGCAGGCGGCTGGCTTCCTGAAGGATGCCGTAGCGTTCACCCGCCAGGCGGGGGTTTTCCGGCGCGCGGCGACAGACGCCCCGCGGCGGCTACAGGCCATCGGGGCGGAACTGGCGGCGTTGACCAGCCAGCCGGACACGACCGGCGTCGACGGGATGTCGGCTGAGCAAGTCGCGGCTCGGGTCGAGCAGGCCAAGGCCGACCTCGAGCCGCGTCAGGCGCAGGCGGCGGCGATCGAGAACGAGGCGACGGCCCGGTCGGCGCGGAAGACGGCTATCCCCGGCGAGATCGCCAAGGCGTCGCAGGCGCTGGAGGCGGCGAACCGGGACCTGGCCAGCCTGCCGGTGGAGCGAACGCCGGCTGACGCTTCGCCGTGGCGAAACCCGGTCGCGGCGCGGCAGGCGATGCTCGGGGCCCAGGCCCGCGCCCTGGTGGCCCAGATCGAGGCGCTGACCCGCGAACAGGCGAGCCTGGACGCAACCGAGGCGTTGCTGGCGGCGCGTCGCGCCCTGGCGGCCCGGCAGTTGGCGAGCGCGGAGTCGGCGGTGCGATGGTGGTCGGCGGCGCGGTCGGCCCAGGCCGGCCGCGAGGCCCAGCGCGATGCGGCCTCGGCCCAGCGAGCATCGGAGGAGTTGCCGGCGGAACTGCTTGGCTCGCCGCGGGTGCGCATGCTGGCGACGGAGAACGCCCGGCTGGCCGCGCTGCGGATCGGCCCGGACGGGCTGGTGGCGCGGCTCGAGGCGACGGAGCGCGATGCGGCGGCTGCGGCGAAGGACGCGGCCCGGCTGAGAGAGGATTTCGCCCGGGTGCAGGCGGATATCGCGGCGGCGGGGCTGCACGAGGCCATGGGGCGGGTGCTGCTGCGGCAGCAGACGGAACTGGAGCGGCTCAGCCGCTATGCCGACGACCTGCCCGGCCGGGAGGCGGCTGCGGCCGACGTTCAGGGCCAACTGATCGACTATCGCCACCAGTCGGACGATCTGGCGGACCCCGTCGCCCGGGCCGACGAGATGGCGGCGGAGTTGAAACTTCCGGCCGGCCAATCGCAGGGCGAAGCCGCGCGGCAGATCGGGCCTCTTCTGATCGCCCGGCGAGAGATTCTTCGCCACCTGGTCGACGAAAACACGCGATACCTGGCCGCCCTGTCGCAGTTGACGCGGACCGAGCGTCAGATCATCGCTGATGCCGGCGCGTTCACCCGTTACATCGACCAGCGGATTCTGTGGGTCCGCAGCATGCCCCCGCTGAAAGTGTCCGATCTTCCGGCGGCGGTGGATGGGTTCAAATGGCTCGGCCAGGCGTCACGCTGGCAGACGCTGGGGCGGCAGGCCGCCGGGCAGGACGCCGCGGACCACGCGGTCCTCTACCTGCTGGCGTTGGCGGTGCTGGCGGCAATGATCGCCACCCGCAGCCGGGCGCAGGGGCGCATTGGCGACCTCGGCCACCACATCTCCTCCCGGCAGCAGGCGCCGCAGTCCAACACCTATCGCGTGCTGCTGCTGACGATCTGGCGATCGCTGCCTTGGCCGGGCGTGATGCTGCTGGCGGGGTGGCGGTTGACGGCGGTGGCTGCGGGGCAGGGGCAGAAGGGCTGGTTCGCCGGCACGGTCGGGGCCGCGTTGCTGGCGGCGGGATGGGTGTTCTTGGGGCTGCTTTCCCTGCACGAACTGTGCCGTCGCGGGGGGCTCGGGCGGTTGCACTTCCG
>JAQTVL010000246.1 GCA_028706835.1 Phycisphaerae bacterium
CCATCCGTGTCCTTCACCCATTGGGTATCGCTCCGTCTCTGGCGTGGGAGGTCGTCAACACCCTCTATATACACGCTGGAGCGGGGCTGCGCGAAATCAAAACGCATGGTTGGGTGAATAATGCGGGCTAACACGCTTCCGAAATTTCTGGCGGATATGGGCTTTCGGGATGTACGAGTCGCGTATGAGCATACTCCGGGCGCTGTGTTTGTTACTGAGAGACCAGTGTCTTGGATGGCGAAGTTTCCTCCGGGAGTTCAGAGGCCCGAGGACAGGAGGTGGCGGTCCTTGGACGCCGACAAATTCCGTCATGCGATTGCGAATGATCGCTGGGGCATAGGATTTACGCTGGTCCGACCGGGCATGGCTACGGGAATGACGGGATTGCGAATGCTTGCCGTTTCACGAGATGGCAGGGAAGCCCCTGTGATTCCCTCACTTGAGCCCATAATTCAGGACGATTATCCTCTTGTTGAGACGACGGTCTTCTTCGTTCGCGACGATGCCCCTAGATGGGTATTGGATGTGATCAGTCACTTTCTGACAACACAGTTCGGGGAACGAGTGTGGCCTGAGGGCATTATCACGGAAGCCAAGAGTCGCATGTCTTTGGCGGAAATGCGCTTAGCAGACATGAAGGCCGGCAAGGGCTCTCGGTTTCAAACAGTCGGCGTAGATTCCGGTCGTCTGGCGTTCGCCGACATGGCCACGGAATTCGTCAAGGCCAAGGCGATCATTCAACTCGGCTACATGCCTAGCGAGTCGGACGTCTCGTCCGTCGGGGGGTTCGTCATGAGCGCCGCAGTCGCGCCTACTCCACCCGCAACCCAACCCGAGTTTCGAGGCCCGCAACTGCTGTTCCTGGCTGACCGGCCCAGTGCCCGTGCGATGGATGTGCATGGCGACAAGTGGAACGTCCTTCAGCCGACTGAACATCTGCTGGCGGGGCGGGCTACCGCCATCATCGTCAACTCGACGAGCAAGCTGAACTTGCTGACGCTGGACCAAGTGCGGGCGATTTTCGGCGGCGAGGTGGACGACTGGGCGACCATCGGCGGCACGGGGCTCACCCCCACCCCCGCTGCGCGGGACCTCCCCCGTCGAGTGGGAGGGGTCGCGATCAACAAGTTTGGCCTGTTCCAGAAGGACCCGGCGGCAGTCATCTTCGCCAACGAGTGCCTGCCGGCCAGCAAGTTCAAGAAGGTCACGCTGAAGAAGGACACGGCCGAGGTTGTCGCGGCAGTGAGCATGGACCCGCAGGCCATTGCGTTTGTGGACCTGTCGGCCATCCCCGGCATCGGCAACGCCCCACTGACCGGCGATTTCGCCGCGGCCGGTCAGACGGTGAAGGCGCTGGCAATCCAACTGGGCATAGGCGAGAAGGCCAAGATCATCCCGCCGACGGCCGAGAACATCAAGAACGCGATGTATCCGTTCAGCCAACGGATGTTCCTGTATGTCCACCCACAGGCGAGCGATACGGCCAAGGATTTTGCGAAGTTCATGGCCACCTGCGGCGGCTCAGAGGCCAGCCCGTATGCCGACACGGTGAAGGCCGTCATGGAGACGTACCAGAAGCACGGCCTAATCCCGTTGGCCGACGCGGCCATCGAGCGTGCCGCCAAGGATGCGGCTGCGGCGGCGAAGGCGAAAGAAGACGCGGCGAAGCCCAAGCCGAAAGGCAAGTAAGACCGGTAACAACTCCCCCTGCGACGTGACGCCATGAACCCTGAGACACGACACCCTCGCACCCTCGTTTCGGGAATCCCCCGTCGCCTCCGCAGCTTGCTCTGCCTGGCTGTTGTCGCGTTGGCCCTCTGTACCGGCGCGCCGATCCTGGCCCAGACCACGGCCCCCGATCCCGCCAAAGCCAATATCCACATGGCCGGCCCCGCAGTCGCCAAGGCGATGATGGATGACCTGGCGGTCGAGTGTTTCGCCAAGAGCGGGACGATGGCCGCTTCCATCGACTATCTCCGCATCGATTCGCCCAACACGGCCGCCGGCTCACTGGTCTCCGGGCGGGACATGGTGCTGACCTCCGGGAAGATCACCGAAAAAGACCGCTCCGGCGTCCGGGACGGCTGGAAGGCTCTCGCGCCACAGGAATACATCCTGGGCGCTCGGGCGTTGGCCGTGGTGGTCCATGCCCGCAACAGCATCGACTCGCTGACGATGGACCAGCTTCAGTCGGTGTTCTCAGCCAAGACCGCCGACTGGCGAGTCCTCGGCGGCGAGAACCGGGCGATCCACCGCTGCGGCCTGCCCGCGGCGGACCCGCTGAGCGTGCTGTTCCACGATAAGGTGTTGTCGGCCGGCAAGTGCAACATGCTGCTGCGTAAGAAAGACTCGGCCGACGCCTTGGCGACGCTGGCCGGCGACCCGCAGGCCATCGCGTTCGTCGATGCCGTGACGGCCGCAGCGGCAGGCGGCTCGGTGAAGATCGTGGCCATTGGCGACGGCCAGGCGGCGGCGCTGCCGAACGCCCAGACGATCAAGGACGGCACGTACGGCCTGGCAACGACGTTGATGCTCTACATCTCGCCAAAGGCGTCCGGGCCGGCGAGCCAACTGGCGCAATACATCCTGTCCGGCCAGGGCGACGCGATCTGTCGGAAGCACGGTTATATGCCGACGCTGCGATCCGTCCGGGCCGACGCGATGGCGGCGTTTGAGAAACTCTACGGGGAGCAGATCAAGGGCGTGAAGGCGACGCCCGACCCGGCGGACGATATCGCGCTGGCCGAGCAGATACTCCAGGGAGCGAAGACCGGGAAGCTGAATATCGACCTGGTGGCCACGATGTGCGAGGTGGCCTTTGATCTGGCGTTCAACGCCTCCGGCGGCGAGACCGTCGCATTCCAGGCGGTTCACCTGCTCGCGAACAAATGCCCGGACATGCGGTTCGATGCGGCCCTCAAGCAGGCGGCGTTGTGTGAGCGGGCGTATAAGGCGAGCAACCTGCGGGCCAACGGCGAGCGACTGCTGGACGCACTGATGTCGGCGGGCGACCTGGGCACGTCGGCCCACAGCTTCGCCGAGGCGGCGGATGCGTGGTCACGGGCATTGGCCGTGGCAGAGCAGATGAACTCGACGCGGGCCGGGGCGATCAAGGCCCGGATGCCCGCGTTCGTCGCCCGGCGGGATTCGCTTCGGGGACTGGCGACGTTGCTCGCGGACCTCCAGGACAAGCCGCAGGACGTTGCGTTGCGAACGAGGACGATTCAGGCATGCCTGGTGGAACTGGACGATCCGGCCGAGGCGGCGAGGCACCTGGATGCCGCGGTCGAGGAAACGTACAAGACAAACATTCCGTTGGCGGCTGGCCCGGCTGAAAAGCTGTCCGAGGACGCGGCACTGACGCTGGGCGAGTGGTATGCGGGCCTGGAAGACAAGGCCGGGGTGGGCGGCAAGGAACTGATGACGGCCCGGGCTCGGGGCTATTATGCCCGGTTCTTCACGCTGCACAAGGATCGTGAAGACGCGCTGGCGATGCGAGCCCTATTGGGCATCCAGAAGGTCGGCGGCAAGGTGCCGGACCCGGCGGTTGCGACAGGCCCTGGCGTGAAACCTCCGCCTCCTCCGCCGGCCAGGCCGATTGAGAACATTACCGACCTGAGACTGGCCGAGTTCGTGTCGAGCAACCCGGACGCGACGCGGGTGAGCCGCCAGGAAATCGGCGGGGCGCAGCAGCTTACCGACTTGCGGCCATTGGCCCGGCTGGGCAAATTGACCTCGCTGGAACTGGTCGGGGCCGAGAACGTGAAGGATTTGTCGCCGCTCGGCAAGCTGACGAGCCTGACCTCGGTGACTTTGACTGGGCTGAGTTGCGATAGCGTGGCCGGCATCTCCAGCCTGTCGAATCTGACCGCCTTGGACTTGAGCGGTGCGAAGACCCTGGCTGACCTGTCGCCCGTCGGGCGATTGGCGCAGCTTCGCATGGTGAACCTGTCTGACTGCGTGAAGGTTGCGAACCTGGCTCCGCTGTCACAATTGACGGCGTTGACGAGCGTGAATCTGTCCGGCTGCGAGGCCGTGCGCGACCTTGGGCCGCTCGAGAAACTGGCCAAGACCTTGGCAGCGTTGAACCTCAACGGCTGCGCCAAGGTGACGGACGTGCAGGTGTTGCCGAAGTTGACCAAGCTGAAGACGGTGGACCTGCGCGGCTGCGGGGTGAGCGGGGACGACATGGAGTGGCTCTATAAGCACATGCCGGACTGCAAGATTACGCCGGCCCCGCCCAAGCCGCCGACGGGGTGAAGCGGCTCACGTGGAGTTGACTGCGACAAGGAAGAATGCCGGATTGTGGGGAATACAATGACGAGGCCTGCAACAGATAAGGGGCAGAATTGGGCTCGTGGGGGCATTGGGGTCCGCCGAGGGCGAGCGAATCAGCCGGGCTGCCAGGCAGATCGTCGCCGGCTGGCTGAGGGCCAACGGCTACACGATCCAGTGCGACGAGTCGGCGGGGCCGAAGTGCATTGAGGCGGTCAACCGCAAGGTTCGGCTGCTGGTGCTCGTTCGATCCGCGATGTTGCCGAAGACGCCGCGAGAACTGCCCTATACGGACAAACAGGAGATCGTGTCCCGCGCGGCTCGGGAGGGCTTTCAGGCGTGGGATGCCGAAGCGGTGCTGGATGGCGGGCTGCGGCTGGCCGGCAGCATAGGTTGACGTCCCATGACGTGACACCCCGGACTGCCAGTCCCCCAGAGACCGGCGGATCGCCACGTGGAATTCGATGTAGATCTCGTTCATCGCTTCTCCTCCGGCCGCGCCAAGCTGACCAACACCCGCTCGATCGCGGTCTGCAAACCGCGAACCAAGTGGTGCTGGACACCGATGCGTGGGAGTCGACCGCCACGTTCCGCCTTGAGGAATCGGACGAGGTCGAGCACTATGTCCGCAACGACCACATGGGGCTGACGATCCCCTACGAGTTCCAGGGCGTTGACCACGCTTACGAGCCGGACTTCCTAGCACTACAGCGCACGTTCGTGTTCCGAGAACTCCTGTAAGTGACCGAATGGTCGAGTCTTACGCTTCAATCTATCGCGGCGGTTTGGCGTTCTGTTCATGGTCGCCGGAACCTATGTAACGCCTGTTGTGACAATGACTTCGAACAGATTCATCGAAGCAAAGGTGCGCTGTAGTGCTAGGGCGGGAACTGGATTATCTGGCGAAGCAGGTTCCACCCGCTGGCGGCGACCAAGGCGGCCTCGCTCACGGATGAATTCGCAATCGGTTGGCCGCCTCCGGAACGTAGGTCTCGCAGAATTCCTCCCGGCTCACGAAGGCCAGCTTGCTGAGATCATCGATGGTGTAACCGTGATCGCCCAGATGGACGTTCACGATCTCCCTCAGAAGCGTAGGCTCCTCAATTGCGATAGGGACAGGCTCGTTCGTTCTGTACCCCGCCATACTGACCAGCGTGCAGAGGCGTCGATACCTACTCTCCGGAACGACGTCGAGATCCCATGCTCGCCGGATCAGGGCCTGCATCGACACCTTCCAGAGCGGCTTCAACGCCGCCGCCCTCTCGAGACTCATCCCCCCAAGATCGGGGCGAATCTCGCGGGCTGGCATAAGGAACTCGGC
Organism: Phycisphaerae bacterium; assembly: GCA_028706835.1. GTDB lineage: Bacteria > Planctomycetota > Phycisphaerae > JAJVII01 > JAJVII01 > STB-87. Next base: position 5,597 of record JAQTVL010000246.1, read on the forward strand.
TGCGAACCTATCAGCTTCGTTCTCGATTCTCTCCGTCGGCTGGCGATGCATGATCACATGCCCGAGTTCGTGCGCAAGGGTGAATCTGGACCGATCACCGGGCATATCCGCGTTCAGAAAGAACAAGGGCGGAAGCCCCGTCAGCCAAATGCTCATCCCATCGGCCTTCCTGTTGCCGAAGGGATAGCGGATGACCACCCCGCCGGCGCTTTCGATAGCGCCTACCACGTTGCGAACAGGCCCCAACGGCAGTTTCCACGCGGCTCGAACACCGGCGGCAATCTTCTCCGGGCCGCCGTCCTGTTCAACGTCTTGGGGCTGAAACTGGTTCTCCGCGGTAATGTCGATCGCGCCGAGCAACTGCTGCATCTGAATTCGCAGCACGTTGACAGTGGCGACGATCCGGCGCTGCTCTGGCACCGGCATGCTTTGTCGCTGACGGTGATACAGAAAACTGCACCCGAGACCGTGTATTTCCTGCATCTGGCCAAGGAACTCAAGCGGGTAGCCCAAGGCGTCCGCCAGCTTGGCCAGGTTCTCGGGCGACGGGTTCGCCACCCCGCTTTCGAACTTGGAGATCAGCGATGGCGAGAGATCCGTTTTCTGCGCGAGGGATGCCCGCGTTAGACCTCGCGAATCTCTCGCAAGCGTCAGCATTTCTGCGACGAATTTTGTTGTCACGCCGTCCGTTCCTTCCGTTCAGCGCGGCGAAGTTTGGAACTGACCTTTGCGGGCTGCACGGGGGCATCGGGAGTGGGAAGCGGAACCACAGCGCCGGCCGAGCCGCCCGCATCCATGATCGAGTACGCCCAAAGCGGAACACGTCCTTGAGGGTAAACAATGGCCACATCAACAAGTTGCGTGGCCGTGGGGTCTAAGCGATAGCCGACCGTCAGTCGAGTCGGGACGGAGGCCTCGCCAAAAAGAGGCAGTTGGTTCGAGTAAAGACGCTGCTGTCGGGTTTGGTAGCTGCTGGACCTGTACTTCGGATCGACCTTCTTGAAGCGAAGCACGATCCCACCCTCCACGTCAACCTCGACGAAGCCTCGCTTCTCCGTAATCATGACGCCGCCAACGCCTGGCAGCCGAGCCTTGACGTTTTGGCGGATGAGTGTCACGGGGCGCCTCAAAACCTACCAGGGCGGGGCGCCCCAAAACCTACCAGGGGCGCGCCCCAGAACCGACCGGGGTTGTGTCAGGCAGTCTGACGACTTACCCGACGTTTTTCAAGGCCCAACT
>JAQTVL010000247.1 GCA_028706835.1 Phycisphaerae bacterium
GGCTCGAAGAGCAGGGGGGCTTGGCGTGCGCCGAGCGACACCCGCTGCGGGATGAGCATGGGTTGGGACTGTAGGCCGCCGCCATCGGCGGCCGTCAGGCGGGCAAAGAGCGTTTCGTAGATGATCCGCTCGTGCAGTGCGTGCTGGTCGATGATGACCAGGCCGTCGTCAGCCTGGCAGACCAGGTAGGTGTTGTGAATCTGGATGACGGGGAACGAATCCAGGGGTCGGGGGCTGGGGGTCGGGGGCTGGGGGGGGAGAGAATTCGGAATGTGGAATTCGGAATTCGAAATTGAAGACGACGGTACGGCGACGGGCGGGACTGCGCGCGACTGATTCCATAGCTCGGTCCCGCTCTCTTGCGGCGGCGACGCGGACGCTGAATTCCGCATTCCAAATTCCGCATTCCGACCTTCCTCCACCGATCCCCGATCCCCAGCCCCCGCCCCCCTTCGATCGTCCGGCTCGAACACCATGCGACGCTGCGTGGGCTCGGACCGCTTGAAGAACTCCGCCATCGCGCTGCGAATCCGCTCCTGCCGGGCCTGCTCGTCCTCCTCGATCTCCTCGACCGGTTCCGAAGGCGAAACGGCGTGGCCGACCGCCGTCAGGTCCGTCCGCGTAAGGCGATCGCGAAGGCAACGCAGCACGGCTGAGTGGATGCGGTTGGAGTCGGCGAACCGGACCTCGATCTTCGTCGGGTGAACATTGAAGTCCACCATCTCCGCCGGCAGCAGCAGATACAGGAACACCACCGGCTGGCGGCTGGGCTCCATCAGCCCGCGATAGGCTTCGCGGACCGCGTGCTGGATGTAGCGGTCGCGGATGTACCGGCCGTTGAGGAAGATGTATTGCCACTTGGGCGTGGCCCTGCTGTTCTGCGGCGGGGCGGCCAGGCCTCGGATCGACGGCGACTGGTCGTCGGCGGGGGCAAGTTCCACGGGGATCAGCGGGTCCGCCAATTCCGCGCCGAAAAAATCCGCGACCCGCTGGCTGAGCGATTGCGTCGGCGGCAGGTCGTAGGCCAGCCGCGCGTTGTGCGTCATGCGGAAGTGGACTTCGGTGTACGACAAGGCGATGCGGGCCAGCGCCTCGGAGAGGTGGCCCATCTCGGTCGAGTCGGCCTTGAGGAATTTGCGCCGGGCCGGCGTGTTGAAGAACAGGTTTCGGACCTCGATGGTGGTTCCGCGGCCGGCGGCTGCCGGCGTGACGGGCGAAATCTCGCCGCCGTTGACCTCGATGGTGAATGCCTGGTCGCTGCCCTCCGGGCGGGTGATGATCCGCACCTGCGAGACCGAGCCGATGCTCGGCAGGGCCTCGCCGCGGAAGCCCATGGTGTGCAGTGCGAACAGGTCGCTCTCGTCGGCCAGCTTGCTGGTCGCGTGAGGCCGAATCGCTAGTGCGAGGTCGTCGCCGTCCATGCCGATGCCATCGTCCGCGACGCGAATAAGCGACTTGCCGCCGCTCTCGATGGTGATTTCGACCCGGCTCGCGCCGGCGTCGAGAGAATTCTCCACGAGTTCCTTGAGTACGGACGCTGGCCGTTCGATCACCTCGCCCGCGGCGATCTTGTTGACGAGCTGCGGCGGCAGGACGTGAATGCGGCCCATGCGAACTCCCGGAGATAAACGCGGGGCGCATTATACGGTGTTACGTGCAGGGACGGAATGAAATGCCTGGCGCGGACCTTCGGTCCTGCGGCTAAACGAGTTGTCCTGATGCGTCAGGTTTGTTGCTCTTGCTCCGCGTCTTCCGCGCCGGACAGGCCGTATTCCTTGATCTTGCGATAGAGCGTCCGTTCGCCGATGCCGAGCATCTTGGCGGCTTGCTCGCGGTTGCCGTTGACCAGCTTCAGCGTGTTCTCGATCAGCAACTTTTCCGCCTGCTCGATCGAGATGCCCACCAGCGACGGGCTGAGCGACGCCGCGGAGCCGGGGCCGGCGCGGGATATCTCCTCGGGGATGTCGTCGGCGTCCAACGTTCGCTTCTCCGGGTCGGACAGGACCAGCATGGTCTCGATGGCCGTCTTGAGTTGTCGGGCGTTGCCGGGCCAATCGAAGGCGGTCAGCGTGCGCGTGGCCGCTGGCGTGAGCGTCGGCGCCGGGCGGTTGTGTACGCCGGCCGTGAGCGTGAGGAAATGCTCGATCAGCGGCGGGATGTCGTCGCGGCGCTCGCGCAGCGGCGGGATCGTCACCGTCACGCCCTTGATGCGGAAATACAGGTCCTGGCGGAACTGCTTGTCGTCGACCATCTTCGACAGGTCGCGATTGGTCGCGGAAATCAGCCGAACGTCCACGCGAATCGGCTCGTTCGAGCCGAGGCGGACCATCTCGCCGTTCTCCAGCACGCGGAGCAGCTTGGCCTGGAAGTTCGCGGGCATGTCGCCGATCTCGTCGAGGAACAAGGTCCCACCGTCGGCGTGCTCGAACCGGCCCTTGCGATCGCCGGCGGCGCCGGTGAACGCGCCCTTCACGTGGCCGAACAACTCGTCCTCCAGGATCGACTCGCTGAGCCCCGCGCAGTTGAGGGCGACGAACGGCTTGCCGTTGCGGTCGCTGTTCACGTGGATCGCGTTGGCCAACAGTTCCTTGCCCGTGCCGCTTTCGCCCTGGAGCAGGACGGGGATGGTGCTGTTGGCCACCTGGCGGATGGTGCGGACGATGCGGGTCATGGCCGGGGAATTCCCGACGATGCCCTCGAAGCCGAACTTCTCGTCGAGCTGCTCGCGCAGGTTGTGAATCTGGCGGGCCATGAATATCTTCTCGGCGGCCCGGGCGACCAGGGAACGCATCTCGCCGAGGTCCAGCGGCTTGGTGATGTAGTCGAACGCGCCCTGCTGGAGGGCGGAGCGGCAGGTGTCGATGGTGCCGAATGCGGTGACCAGGATGACTTCGATCTTCGGGTCGACCTGCTTGGCCATCGCGAGCAGTTCCAGGCCTTCCTTGTCGGCCTCCAGTTTCAGGTCGGTGATGAGGATGTCCGGCGGCGTGGACTGGAGCATCGCCCGCGCCTGGGCGGGGGCGTATGCGGTGCGGCACTTGTAGCCGTGGCGGGCAAGTCCCTCGGCCATGGAGTCCGCCAGCGGCTCCTCGTCATCGACGATGAGCACGGAGAGGGGCAGGGCGAGTTGGGGAGTCACGGGTTTTCTGGTCATGGGCAGTTCGTACGAAAAAGGATGCGTGGAGCGGAAAGAAAGTCGCAGGCCGGGCGAGACGGCGTCGACCGTCGACGATCACGCCACAGCCTGCACGTAGTCGGCTCGGGACGTCGGCTCCGGCACGGGCAGTCCGTCCTCAATCAGTCCGTGAATGTGTGCTTCGATGGCTTCCTGGATCAGCAGTTTGGCGGCCTCGGGCGTGTCCTGTCCGACGGCCACGCAGCCGGGGAGGTCGGGGACGTAGGCGCTGTAGCTGCCATCCTCAGCCTTCTCGATGATGACCAGATAGTTGCGAGCATGTTCCATGTTGCACCTTTACGCCGGCGACGTTCATTTCAGGCCGGCCTGCTTAAGGATGCTATTCAGTGTGCCCGGCGGCACGTCTCTACCGAGGTTGCCCGGAATCGTGACCCGGCCTGGCTTCGTCGGATGTCGAAACTGCCGATGCCCGCCCTTCGCGGGGACGGGATACCAGCCATCCTGCTCGATCAGGCGAATCACCTCCCGCGCCTTCATTCCTTGGTCGCTCCTATTCTACCCGAAAAACCACTACGCCAGCGGCAGGCGGATCGTGAACGACGTGCCCTTGCCGGGTTCGCTGTGGACGTCGATCTGGCCGTGGTGCTCCTCGACGATGCGGCGCGTCGTGGGCAGGCCCAGGCCCGTGCCGCCGCGCTTGGTCGAGTAGTAGGCGTCGAAGATCCTCTCGATCCGCTCGGGCGGGATGCCCGGGCCGGTGTCGGCGACCTCCAGGCAGGCGAACCGGTCCGCCCGGTAGGTGCGGACGATCAGGTCGCCGCCGCCCCCGGCGTGCTCGGCGTCGGCCTGGCTGCTCATGGCCTGCTGGGCGTTGATCAGCAGGTTCAGCACGGCCTGCTTGAACAGGTTCGCGTCCAGCCGGACGGTCAGCGGCTCGGCGGCCAGGCCCGGGCGCAGGCGGATGTGGCTGGCAGCCGCCTGCGGGTTGAAGAACTCGACCAGTTCGCCGACGACGCGGTTGATGTCGACCGGCTCGATCTGAAGCTGGTGCTGCCCGGCGTAAGGAAGGAAGTCCTCGAGGATGTCGTCCAGCCGCTCCGCCTCGCGGCGGAGGGTGCCCAGCTTGTGCAGGCTGCGGCGGATGAGGTCGTCCAGTTCGTCGGGTGTGGCCTGCTTCCATTCCTCGGCGAGCAGGTCGAGATTGAGTCGCAACGTGGTGAGGGGGTTTCGGATCTCGTGTGCAAGGCCGCCGGTCAGCGTGGCGAGTTCAGCGAGGCGCTGCGCCTGCCGCGACTGGCGTTCGAGCCGCCGGGCCTGGCGGGCGAGCCTGCGGGCCCAGAGGACGGCCAGCGGTGCTGACAGGAGCATCGCGACGAGGACGCCGAGAATGAAGCAGAAGGCCATCGAGGATATTTCCGTACCGCAGCCAGCGGTCCAGTTCACCCGGCGCCCGCTGCACTTCGCGGCCCCGCAGCCGACGGATCGAACCGGCTGCGGGGTCCAGCCATGGCCCGCATCACGCCGGGGGCGGCGGAGGCACCAATGGCTGAGAGGCCGGCAGGGCCTTGTGCACAGCCGCGGCGTCAGTCGCCTCCTGGCGTCGGACGTTGCGGGCCTGGAAGCCCTTTTCGCCCTGGACGAGCTCGTACTCGACGACCTCGCCGTCCTTGAGGCTTCTAAAGCCGTCGCCGATGATGCTGGTGTAGTGGACGAAGACGTCCTGCCCGGCATCGCCAATAATGAAGCCGTAGCCCTTCTTGGTGTCAAACCACTTGACGTTCCCCGTGGGCATCGTAGTGCCCTCCCCGATAAGACCTTACCATCCGTTACTCGGGACTTATCTCCTCGGGACGCTCGCCCGTGGCCAAGTCCGCTCTGGGAAGGGGGGACACCCGCGCACAAATCACAAATTGGGCATCGTCACTTCCGCCGGCGTTTCTCGCCGACGCCAAACAAATACTGGCCCCCCCAGTCCTGCTCCAACTCGACCACGGCGACGTCGCCGCTCCACCAGGCTTCCGTCTAGCCGCCTTGCTTCTCCTCGATCATCGCCTGCTTGCGGGACAACTTCACGCGACCGGTATCGTCGATCGCGATCACCTTCACCTTGACCATGTCGCCGAGCTTCACCTCGTCGATGACCGACTTGACATAATGATCGGCCAACTCGGAAATATGGCACAGCCCATCCTGGCCGGGGATTAGCTCGATGAACGCGCCAAAGTCCTTGATGCTGATGACCTTGCCGTTGTATATCTTGCCGAGCTGGACTTCCTCGGTGATCAGCAGTATCTGGTCGCGGGCCGCCTCGGCGCCCACGCCGCCGAAACTGCTGATGTAGACCGTGCCGTCGTCATCGATGTCGATGTTCGCGCCGGTCTCTTCCTGAATCTTCTTGATCATCTTGCCGCCAGGCCCGATGACCTTGCCGATCTTCTCGGGGTTGATCTTGATCGTCAGGATGCGCGGTGCATACTCGCTGATGTTCGGACGCGGCTTGGACAGCGTCTGGGCCATGTCCTTCAGAATGCCCAGCCGGGCGGTGCGGGCCCGGTCCAACGCCTCGCGGATGATCTCGTGCGACAGGCTGCGGACCTTCAGGTCCAACTGGATGCCGGTCACGCCTTCGGTGGTGCCGGCGACCTTGAAGTCCATGTCGCCGTAGTGGTCTTCCTCGCCCTGGATGTCAGTCAGCAGCACGCGGCGCTTGCCGTCGTTGACCATGCCGACCGAAATGCCCGCCACCGGCGCCTTCACGGGCACGCCGGCGTCCATCAGCGCCAGCGATCCGCCGCACACCGACGCCATCGAACTGGAACCGTTCGATTCGAGGATGTCCGACACCAGCCGAATCGTGTACGGGAACTGGTCCGGCGTCGGCAGCACCGCCTCCAGGCAACGCTCCGCCAACGCCCCGTGGCCGATCTCTCGCCGGCCTGGGCCGCGAATCGGCCGAACCTCCCCGACGCTGAACGACGGGAAGTTGTAGTGCAGCATGAATTTCTTGGCGTATTCCTCGGTCAGGCCGTCAATGATCTGCTCGTCCGACGGCGTGCCGAGCGTGGTGACCACCAGCGCCTGCGTCTGGCCTCGGGTGAACAGGGCCGAGCCGTGGGTACGCGGCAGGAATCCGACCTCGCTGGTGATCGTGCGGACCTCATCGAGTCGCCGGCCGTCCGGCCTCTTGCCTTCGTCGAGGATCATCGCCCGGACGACTTCTTCCTGGACCTCATCGTAGGCGGCCTTGACGTCGTTCCGCGACGGGGCGCCCTTCTTCTCGTCGCCCTCGGGGCCGCAGAGTTCGTTGGCCAGGTCTTCGATGATCGTTTTCACGGCGTCGTTGCGGGCGGTCTTGTCCGGGTTGTCCTTCGCCTGGCGCAGCGCCTTGGCGGTTCGGCCGCGGACCAGTTCCACCAACTCCTTGGTCGGCCCGAGCGGCTTGTAGGTTGCCGCTTTGCCGGCCTTGGCCTTCAGTTCGCGGATCATCTCGCAGACGTCGTCGATGACCTTCTGGCCGATGGCGATGCCTTCGAGGATCTTCGCTTCGCTGACCTCGCGGGCGCCGACCTCGATCATGTTGATCTCGCCGGTCACGCCGGTCAGCAGCAGTTCGGCCTGGGCGTATTCGCGCTGGGCGTGCGTCGGGTTGACGATGAACTCACCGTCGACCAGGGTGACGCGGACGGCGCCGATC
>JAQTVL010000248.1 GCA_028706835.1 Phycisphaerae bacterium
CCTGCTGGCGCCTCGGCCCGCCGAACACGTACTGGATGCCTGGCTACTGGGCTCAGGTGACCGATGTGCAGGCGGTGGGTCGCGGCGGAGTGGATGTGAGAGTGGGCGGGGTTGGCGTTCACGTTGGCGGCAGGCCACAGGTTGTTGAGACGGCCCGATGGGAGTGGGTGTCCGGTTTCTGGGCCTCGGCGGACGCCCAGGAAATCGAATACCTGCCGGCTCCGCCGGCGCCGCTGGACCTCGATCCGCCAGGCCCGCCGCCGGCTGCGGACAACATGTGGGTGCCGGGCTGCTGGTACTGGCATGAAGGCCAATACGTCCGGCGTACCGGCTATTGGCTGCGGCAGCAGCCGAACTGGGTCTGGGAGCCGTCGCACTACCGCTGGACGCCGCGAGGCTACGTCTTCGAGGCCGGGCACTGGGACTACGCGTTGGATCGCCGCGGCGTGTTGTTCGCGCCGGTGTATTTCCCGCGGTCGGTCTACTCGCGGGCGGGGTATTCGTACTCGCCGACCATCGCGATCGACGTGGGCGTGCTGTCGGCCAACCTGTTCACCTATCCGCGATACGGCCACTACTACTTCGGCGACTATTACGATGATGCCTACCTCCGCGTCGGCATCTACCCGCGGTTCGAGAGCGAACGTAGCGATACGTCTTCCGCCGAGATCTACACGTATGACCGCTGGCACGACGGCCAGGGCGACAAGCGGTGGGTGGCGAATCAGCAGCAGGAGTACGATCACCGCCGAGCCGACAAGGACCTGCGGCCGGCACGCACCTACCGTGACATGGAGACTCGGGTGGCCAAGATGCCCGAGGCCCAGCGGAGGAACGTCGAACTGGCCCGACCGGTCCAGACCATCGCTGCAAGCACAGCCAGCCCGCTGAAGTTCGAGCGGATCAATAACGACGACCGGCAGAAGATCGCCAAGCAGGCGACGGACGTCCACAAGTTCCGCGACGAGCGCGTCAAGTGGGAGGCCACGGGAAAGACGGACCCGAAGGCGGTCAGGCCGCCTGCGGACCATAGGGACCCGGTAACACCACCTGTCGACCACAAGGGCCCCGCAACGCCGCCTGTGGACCGCACGCCTGTGGTCGATCCCCCGCGCGAGGTCCGGGCGATCCAGCCGGAGCGGGTGAAACTCCCGGTTCCGCCGCCGATCGTCGGCAAGCCGGGAACAACGCCCGGCGACGTTGAAAAGGGCCCGCCGCCCATGCCGGCCGATGAACAGAAGCATAAGACTGGCGCCAAGGATACGCCCAAGGCGGACCCCAAGGACACGCCGAAGGCAGACCACAAGGATACGCCCAAGGCTGACGCCAAGGACGCCCCGAAGGCGGATCCCAAGGATACGCCGAAGGCAGACCCTAAGGATAAGCCCAAGGACGAAGGCGATCACAAGGGCAAGTGAACTGCACCTGCCTCGATGCCGGGCAAACGGGCCCGGCATCGAGGAACTTTCTACCGGAGGAGACCGAACATGAAACGAATAGCGTTAATGCTGGCGGGCCTGGTTGCCCCGGCGGTTCTGACCCTGGTGTTGGGATCGCTGGTCGGATGCGACAATGATCACCGTCGCTACCGTGCCGAAAGAGACCGCGGCCCGGAAAGGCGCGATGTTGTCATTATCGACCGCGATCGGCACGAGGATCGCCGTGACGGTGACAGGCGCTAGGCCGTGCGGGACGGGCCCGACGGCCCTCTGCGATGAGGCCACAGAAGACGACCGTGAACTTCCCGCTGGCCGCTCGCTCACCAGGAGCGGCCTGCGGGCTCTGCACGGAGGTGACGTATGAGCAGCACTCTCAGAACCGTTCTGCTTGTGGTGCTGGTGCTGTTTCTGTTGGGCATGCTTCCGGTGTGGCCACACAGCGTCTCGTGGGGCTACTACCCAAGCGGAGGCGTGGGGCTCGTGCTGGTGGTCCTGGTCGTATTGCTGCTGCTTGGGCGGCTGTGAGCTTACTTGACGTGTGGGGGCGATCCACTCCAGCCCCGCCGGCGAGGATGGCTCGCCGGCCTTCTGGGCGTTCGGACCAAGGCCCCCATGTCGGCGTACGCTGACGGACAGGGCGCCACTTCCAACTGCCGCTGCCACGGAAGGCACGTTCGATGAAGTGACGACGGATCTCGCTGTCCGTCGTTAGCTGGGTTCCATCAGCGACGACAGCAGGGCCATTATGGATCATTGCGTTTTCATGACCGGAACACGAGGGTTCATGGGTCGGAACCTGCTGGAAGCAGCGGCCAGGAAACTCCCGCATGCGACGTTCGTCTTGCTGGCCAGGTCGGAAGCGGCCGCAGCGGATCTGAGCAGCCAGTTTCGATGGATCGGGCGTGACAGGCTCCGGGTCGTCCAGGGCGACATCGTCCTGCCGGGCCTGGGCCTTAGCCCCGGCGATGCGGCTCAATTGGCGGCCGTCAATGAGGTCTGGCACCTGGCGGCGTCGACGAGCTTCGACGACCGGGAGATGGCGGCCATCTACGAGGGCAATGTCGTCGGGACGCAGAACGTGCTGGACGTAGCTGCCGGCCTGCCGAAGCTCGGCCGATTCGTTCACGTCAGCACCGCCTATGTCGCCGGCACCCATCCGGGCCCCATCGCGGAAGACGAACTCCCCCCGCGGGGCAGGTTCCGAAACAGCTACGAGGCCACCAAATGGGGCGCGGAACTGGCGGTTCGGCAATCCGGGCTGCCCTTCGTGATCTTTCGGCCGAGTATCATTATGGGAGATTCGCGGACCTTCGACCCGCAAGGCGAGCGGCGGATGATCTACGGATACATGCTCGGCGTCTACTATTCGGTGCTCCGCGAGTGCAAACGGCGGCGGATCGACTTCGACCGCAATTGGCCTACCGGGAACGACATCGAACTGGAGATGCGGCTGCTTGGGAATCCAGGGGCCACCAAGAACTTCGTCTGCATCGACGACGTGACGGCTAGTGTGCTGCATATCCTCGATACAGGAACTGTCAGGAAGACGTACCACCTGACCAGCGCCCGCTCGCTCGACGGGATGACGATGTGGCGGTGCGTCTCGAAAGCCCTGAGGATCAACGGGCTCCGCTACGTGGGAGAGACGATCGAGAATCCCACTCCGCTTGAGCGCAACGTCATGAGCTACACGGCGCCGTTCTTACCCTATAGCCTCAATCCCGATCCTGTCTGGCTGCTGACCAACACGGACAAGGCGTTGGGCTGGCGGCACGCCCGCACACCGATGAACGAGGCCATTCTAACGGGCCTGCTGGAACGCTTCATGGAAGAGGAAGTGGCCGCTCGGCAGGCGCCGGTTGAGGCGTCCGCGACATTCCCGGAAGCGGCGGTCATGCTGGCCGGCGTCTGAGCCCGAAAGAAGGAACCGGCACCCGGATTATTCACCAAACCGTGGCGTGATGATGCGACAGGCTGGCAGCGGGGAACTGGGCGGTTGGTGTCGGCGTCATCGGAATGCACGTGGCCGGTGGCCAGTTGGTCGCGGTGCTGGCGGAGCAGTTCAGCCTGGGTGTAGCGAATCCGCCGCGGGTCGCGCGGGTCGCAACGCTGACCCGCCAGGTCCGCCGTCAGGCCCAGCCGATGATCGACCTCGCGGAGCAGCAGGACCCCGGCGTCGGACGTGATTCGCGGATCGGCTCGAACCTTGCCCTCGAACCTTGCCCTTGCCGTTGGACCGGGGGGCACTACAATGGCCGCCGGATCGTCGCCGGGTCGGCGAAAGGGCAAGTCGTGAATCGCGTCCTCATCTTTGTCGCGGCATTCCTGGTCACCGCCGGCGTGTGCGCGCTGGCGCTGAAGTACCTCATCCTCGATGCCGATAAGCCGGTCCCGAAGACCACGACAACCCAGCCGGATCGGCGACGGCTGCACCGCGAAGACAAGCCGAAACCGCCGCCGGAGTTCGGCTGGATACACGCCCTCGAGCCCGGCCTGGACCACGGCGTCTGGCTGTCGCCGCTCAGGTCCGCGGTCGGCGATTCGAAGATTCACATCCTCCGCGTCGACCCGACGAAGTTCGACTTCCGCCTGTTGTGCGGCACCGCCGCCAAGCCCACGGAGCCCCAGACGGCCCGACAGTGGTGCAAGAGCGGCAACCTGGTGGCCGCGGTCAACGCCGGCCTGCTCGCCACCGACGGCCACACCAGCCTGTCGCTGATGCAGACCCACGGCCAGGCGAACTGCGCCAAGCCGAGCCGGGAAAAGGGCCTGTTTGTCTGCGATCCGCTGGACAAAGATTCGGTCGGCAGCGTTCTGATGGACCTCGACAAGAACTCGCTGCCGCGGATTCGCAAGCAGTATGCGACGCTGATCCAGGGCCCGCGGATCGTGCCGAGCAAGGGCCTGGCCGGTTGGGACGCCCGCCGCAAGTGCAGCATCTCAGCCGTCGGCGTGGATGGCAGCGGGCGAATCCTGCTGATGCACGTACGTTCGCCGTACGCGGTGACGGAACTGGTCGACGCGATGACGCAACTGCACATCAAGCCGCACCTGCTCATGCTGACCGACATCGGCCCCCGGGCGCAGCTCTACTTCGAGTCCGGCGGCAAGGGCCAGGAATTCGTAGGCAGCTTCGAGGCCGGTGCCCACGAGGACGACAAGAACACGACTGCCCCGCCGATCCCCAACGTCATCGGCGTCGTTCGCAAGGCGCCGAGAACATGAGTCGCCCGATCCAGGATTCTCCGCCCCTTCAGGGATAAAATGGCCATTCAGGTCGGCGGGTTTAATCGCCGATGATGCAAGGGGATATCGCGCGAATCCCTTGCCGGGGCTTTGGGTAAACTTTGGCAACTATCGCGCCTATCCTGACTATACTGTGTGCCGCCGGCCGACGGGCGTTCGCCCCGGCGCGGCCTACGTTTTGAAGAACAAGTCTCGTAACAGGAGCGAGATTCGATGTACGTCATCAGGCCATTCACGGTCGTCCCTTCACTGCCGGAGTCGCTGCAATTCCTCGAGCAACTCGCCTACAACATCTGGTGGGCGTGGAACCAGGAAGGCATCGAACTGTTCCGCAGGCTTGACAGCGACCTGTGGGAACGCGCCGGCCACAACCCCGTGCTCATGCTAGGTCAGCTCCCGCAGAGCCGGCTCGAGCAGGCTGCCGCCGACGAGGGCTACCTGGCCCAGATGGAACGCGTCAAGGCGATGCTCGATGAGCACATGACCCGCAAGAGCTGGTTCGACAAGAATTTTGGCCACCTCGCGGACATCAGCTTCGCGTATTTCTCGGCGGAGTTCGGGCTGACCGAGGCGCTGCCGATTTACTCGGGCGGTCTGGGCGTGCTCGCGGGCGATCACCTCAAGAGCGCCGCGGAACTTGGCCTGCCGCTGGTCGGCATCGGGCTGCTCTATCGCCAGGGATACTTCCGGCAGTATCTCAACGCCGACGGCTGGCAGCAGGAGACCTATCCCGGCAACGACTTCTACACGCTGCCTGTGCGCCAGGTGGCTACGGCGGACGGCAAGCCGATGACCATCGACGTCGAGTATCCCGGCCGAATGGTCAAGGCCCAGGTCTGGAAGGTGCAGGTTGGGCGAATCTTCCTGTACCTGCTCGATACGAACATGGACGAGAACTCGCCGGAGGACCGGCAGATCACCAGCCAGCTTTACGGCGGCGACATGGAGAACCGGATTCGCCAGGAGATTCTGCTGGGCATCGGCGGCATCCGGGCGCTGGCGGCGATGGGCATCACGCCGACCGTCTGTCACATGAACGAAGGCCACTCCGGCTTCCTCGCGCTGGAGCGCGTCCGCCGGCTGGTCACAGAGACGAAGATGGATTACCTGTCGGCCCGCGAGGCGACGCGGGCGTCGCAGATATTCACGACCCACACGCCCGTGCCCGCGGGCATCGACCGCTTCCCCGGAGCAATGATCGAGAAGTATCTGCACCCCTACTTCAGCCAGCTCGGCGTCAGCCGGGACGAGTTCATGGCCCTCGGCCGGCAGAATCCGTCCGACCCGCAGGAGACGTTCTCGATGGCGGTGCTGGCCTTGCGCACGGCTGCGGCCAGCAACGGCGTGAGCAAGCTGCACGGCCGGGTGAGCAGGGCGATGTGGCAGAACGTGTGGCCTGGCGTCCCGGACGACGAGATTCCGATCGGCTCGGTTACGAACGGCGTACACACGCGAAGCTGGATCAGCGGCGATATGGCGGCGCTTCTGGATCGCTATCTCGGCCCACGCTGGTCGCGGCGCCCGGAGGACCATTCCGTCTGGCAGCGGGTCGACCAGATCCCCGACGAGGAACTCTGGCGGACGCACGAGCGGCGGCGCGAGCGATTGGTGCAGTTCGCCCGGAATCGCCTGGCCACGCAGGCCCGCAATCGCGGGGCCGCGGCCAACGAGATCATGTCCGCCGGCGAGACGCTTAACGCCGAGACGCTGACCATCGGCTTCGCCCGGCGGTTCGCCACCTACAAGCGGGCCACGCTGCTGTTCCAGGACCTCGATCGGCTCAAGGCGATCCTGTCGAACAAGGACTGCCCCGTGCAGGTGATCTTCGCCGGCAAGGCCCACCCGCGTGACAACGAGGGCAAGGAACTGATCCGCAAGATCGTCCACTGGGCCCGCGACGAGTCCATCCGCCGGCGGATCGTCTTCCTCGAAGACTACGACATGAATGTCGCCCGCTACATGGTCCAGGGCTGCGACGTCTGGCTGAACACCCCGCGCCGCCCGCTGGAAGCCTCCGGCACCAGCGGCATGAAGGCGGCGGCCAACGGCTGTCTGAATGCGTCGATTCTCGACGGCTGGTGGGACGAGGCGTTCCAGACCGGCCTGGGCTGGGCGCTCGGCG
>JAQTVL010000249.1 GCA_028706835.1 Phycisphaerae bacterium
ACCGCGTCGCAGCCGCGAGCGGCTGCGACGCCCGGCATCCGCCGCGTGCCGTCGGCTGACGCTCGCATCGTCGTCGCCCAGGACGTGGGCGAGCTCTACCAGTTCATCAAGCAGGAAATCCTCAGCCGGGCCGGCTTCGTCGTCGTCTCGGTTTTGTGGGTCATGGTCATCATCAACCTGCTGCTCAGCCGGTGGGTGGCCCGGCCGGTACACCTGCTGTCGGAGGCTGCGGACCGGCTTGGGCGGGGCGACTATTCGGGGCACGTGGCGACGAGTTGGGGCACCGATGAGTTGAACCTGCTCGCCGCCAGCTTCGAGCAGGCGAGGGAGCGGCTGAGCCTGGCCGAGCAGTCCCGGCGGGCGGACCTGGATCGCGCCCGGCGGACGCAGCGGGCGCTGCTGCCGACGCTCGATGAGCCGATCGACGGCCTGAAGATCGCCGCGGACTATCGCCCGGCTGAGCAGGTCGGCGGCGACCTCTATGACGTGATGCGGATGTCGGACGGCGGCGTGATGGTGATGATCGGCGACCCGACCGGCCACGGCATTCCAGCCGCGTTGATGATGGCGGTCGTCAAGATGGACCTGTGGCACCTGGCGTCGCCGCGCGTCGGGGCGGGCAGCCTGTCGGCGATGACGTGCCAGTTGGCACGCGACCTGTCAGCGATCTGCGAGGCCACCGAGTTCGTGACGTTCCTGGTGGTGCAACTGCGTCCGGGCGGCGGGCCGGCCCGCTACCTGAACGCCGGCCACGTGCCCGGCAGGCTGATGCGGGCGGACGGCTCGGCCGAACTGCTCGAGCCGACCGGCCCGCTGATCGGCGACATCGAGCACGACGGCTGGGCGGAGCGCGAGATCATGGTCCGCCCGGGCGATCGCCTGGTGCTGGTGACTGACGGCCTGCTGGACGCGGAGAACGCCGCGGGTGAGCTGTTCGGCTACGATCGCCTGGATGCGCTGCTGGCCCAGACGAGGCCGCAGCCGCCGGCGGAGGTGGTCCGCCGCGTGCAGGAGGATCTGGCTTCCTGGGTCACGGGCGGCCGGGCGAGCGACGATATCACTGTCCTGGTAGTGGACTGCACGGAGCTGGATGCGAAGAATGGATAGCATTCGAAAGGAGCCGCCATGCGAATCGAATTGCTGCACCCCGTTCTCGTCCACTTCACGGTAGGCCTGCTGGCCACGGGCGTCCTGACGGCCCTGGTTGGGGCGGTGTTTCGCCTCCCGCGGGTCCTGTTCGCGGGGCAGTGCATGATCTGGATCGGCGCGGGCTTCGGCGTGGCGGCGGTCGTCGGCGGCTATCTGGCTGAGGACCGCATCGCGACGGACGCCGCTATCCGCGACCTGATCGAGACGCACGAGACGCTGGCGTGGATATCGCTGTCGATCTTCGCAGCCGTCGCAGCAGGGTGGCTCCTCGTGGTGCGGATGGAGATGAAACGGCTGAGCGTCTGGCTGCACGCGCTCGGTGTGGTCGGGTTGGGTTTCCTGCTGGCGACCGGGTACTATGGCGGCGACATGGTATACGAGCACGGGGCCGCGGTCCATCGGGCGGGCGTGCCCGTGGTGCCGCGCGAGAGTCCAACGACGCAGAAGGCGTCGTCCTCGCTTGGCCGCAACGCCGAAGGCGCGCGTTCTGGTGCTTTGTCGCAGATGAACTGATGGATCGGGTGCCATGGCTGGAACGCCGTCCGGCTGTTTTGGACGGCGGGGCAGCCATGCCCACGCGGGCCAGACATGCCTGCGACAGAACAGCCGTCGCAGGCATGGCACCCAATCCATCAGTTGACGGCTGACAGAGCACTAGCCCCAGCGTTGCCCGTCCCGCCGAGTTTATTGCCGCCGCGCCGGGCGTCGCATATACTGTTGATAGTGATTCCTGTATTCGAGGCGATCGTGGCTGACGTACCGCAGAACATCGACGAACTGAAGATCATCGTTTACCCGCACCCCGGGCTGCGGGAGATTGCCCAGCCGGTGACGGACCCCGCCGACCCGCAGATCGCCAGGCTTGTTGAGCGGATGCGGCAGTTACTGGGCGTTGCCGACGGCGTCGGCATCGCGGCGCCGCAACTCGGCGTCGCCCTGCGGATATTCCTGGCCAACCCCGAGCGCGAGCCCGGCAAGGAACTCACGTTCATCAACCCGGAGATCATCGAGACCGAGGGCTGGCGGGACACGGAAGAGGGCTGCCTGTCGCTGCCGGGGATTACGCTTAAGCTCCGCCGCCGCGAGCGGATTCGCATGCGATACCAGGACCTGACCGGGCGATCGTTCGAGATCGACGCCAAGGGCTACGTGGCCACCATTCTCCAGCACGAGGGCGACCACCTCGACGGCAAGCTGATCATCGACCGGGCGAGCATGATGGGCCGGCTGGCGGTTCGCGACAAGATCAAGCACCTCGAATCCGAATTCGAGCCCGAGAAGGTCGCTGTGAAGTAGGGGCGCATGGCTGACCCCGATCAATCCATTCCGCCTGATCCGTCAGACCCATTGGCGATCCTTGTCTGCGCGACGCTGGCGGACGGCGTCAGCTCGCTGTCGGGCGTGACGTTCACCCCGGCGGTCGAGTCGTTGCTGGTCGCGCTGACGGCCGTCGGCGTTCGCGTCTGGGTGGACCCAGCCAGCCGGCGGATCGACGTGACCGGCTGTGGCGGGCACGTGCCGCTGGACGACCTTTGGCTGACGATCCCGAACACCGCGGCGATGGCGGCGATGATGTCGCTGCTGGCGGTCGGGCAGGGCAGTCACGTTCTGGACGGGGACCCGGCGGCGGACCTGTCGGGCATCGCCGGCCCGCTGCGCGACCTCGGGGCGTGGGTGGGATTCCAGCAGGCGGAGAACCGCCCGCCAGCCAATATCATAGCGAGAGGCCTTCGCGGCGGAGAGTTGTTCATCGGGGAGTCGGCAGTGCCGTTTCTGCCTGCCCTGCTGGCGGCGCTGCCCTACGCGAACTCCGACGTGCTGGTTGCCCTGCCGCCGGGCGTGACCGCCGTCGGTGAAACGCTCGACCTGATGGCCCGGTTCGGCGTGGAAATCGTCGCGCAACCGGACCGCCTGGTCATCCCCGCGCCGCAACGCTATGCCGGCCGCGCGATATCGCTTGCGCAGTCACTGCGGATTTCGTAGAAGATGATGCATATGCGAACGACGATTGACATCGACGAGACTCTCCTCCGCCAGGTGATGAGGATACTTGGCACGAAGAGCAAGAGCGAAGCGGTCAACATCGCGCTGCGCCGGGTCGTCGAGTCCCGCAAATGCGAGGAAGCCTTGCAGATCGCGAATGCTATTGGGTGGAACGACGACTTGGATGGCAGCGGGAAAGCTCACCCGAAACGTCGCCCTAGATCCTGAACACCGCCCCCAGCCATGCTCGCGCGGGCAAGACATGCCTGCGACAAAACAGCCGTTGCAGGCATGGCACCCGATCCAGTGGTTCATTTGCAGCAGATCGCCTAAATCCTGAACACCGCCCCCAGGCGGCGGCCGAGCAGACGGCTCGTTGCCAGGATTGTCACCACCAATAACGCCATCGCCCAGACACCCAGGGCGGATGCGATGAACTGGCCGCTGCCCAGGCGGTTCCACAGTTCGTAAATCGCTTTGGTGATCGGGTGGTATTCCGCCCGGCGGGCCAGCACGAGCGAGTCGGACACCTCCAGCATTGCGAACGAGAACGCCAGCAGGGCGCCGGCCATCAGGTTCGCCGCGATCAGCGGGATCGTGATCCGTCGAAGCACCGTGGACGGCGCCGCGCCGAGATTGGCGGCGGCCTCTTCGAGCGTGACCGGACTCTGCTCCAGTCCGGCGGCGGCTGCGCGGACGACATACGGCAGGCGGCGGATGGCGTAGGCGACGATGAGCAGCAGCGTCGGGTTGCGTTCGAGGTCGAAGCCCCGCAGGAAGCCGATCTTGATTGCCTGCCAGCGCGTTGGATCGCCGACCATCTCCAGCACCTTCAGTGACGTCTTCGCCTCCGCCGCGATCGCGACGTAGCCGAACGCCAGCACCAGCCCCGGCACCGCGAGCGGCAGCATCGCCAAGCCGTCCAGCAGCCCGCGACCGGGCACGCGCACGCGGACCACCAGCCAGGCGATGGTCAGCCCGAGGGCGACGTCGATGAACATCGCCAGCCCGGCATACTTGATCGAGTTGGCGATGGCCGGCAGCGTGAGCGAATGGCCCAGCGCGTCGCGGTAATGATCGAGCGTGTAGCTCTGCGGCAGCACGGAGTTGAACCAGTCGGCGGAGACACTGGTCAGCACGACACCGATGTGCGGGACGATCGCGAGGCCGATGACCAGCACGAACGGCGCCGCAGCCAGCATCGAGCCGAGCGCCCCGAGCCGCCGGGGCTGAACCGCCACGGTGGCCTTGCCCGAGACGGCTGTTCCCGCCCGGCGGGCCAGCAGCCACTTGCTGCCGCCGTAGATGAGCAGACTTGCGGCCAGCATGATGACCACCAGCGCGAACGGCATGCCGCTGCTGTCGTACTCGGTCAGCCGCTCGAATATCTGGACGGCGATGTGGCGGCGATAGCCGAACATCAGCGGTGTGCCGAGTTCGGTGAAGCTCCACACGACCACGATCGACGCGCCGGCGAACAGCCCGGGCATCATCAGCGGCAGTGTGATCCGCCGGAACCGACAGGCTGGCCCCGCCCCCAGGTTCGCGGCCGCCTCGGTCATGGCCGGGTCGATGTTGGCCAGCGATGCCGACAGGTTGAGGTACATGATCGGGTAGAGGTGCAACGCTTCGAGCACCACCACGCCCCAGAACCGCCACGCGCCGAACCAGTCGAGGAAGTGGCCCCCCTCCAGCAGCCCCGTCTGCTGGAGCAGCAGGTTGAGCGAGCCGCCATAGCGGGCCAGTATCTGCCTCAGCCCGATCGCCCCGACGAACGGCGGCAGGATCATCGGCACCAGCAGCAGGCCGGACAGCAGCCCCTTGCCGAAGAACCGGTACCGGTCGGCAATGATTGCCAGGGGGATCGAGATCAGGCAGACCAGCAGCGTCGTCGCGAGCGCAATCAGCAGGGCGTTGGCCAGCGACTCCAGCATGGTCCGCTGGCTGAGCGCCCGGGTGACATAATCGAGGGTGAAGCGGACCTCGCCGGCCTTCTCTCCGGGCGCGGTAAAGCCGCGTTCGAGCATCTGCCACATGGGGTAGATCATGCCGGCCAGCAGGATCGCCAGGCACACGGCGGCGAGCACGTAATGAACAGGCCGGGTCCGCATTGCAGACGAGACTTTCAATTCAGCGGGCGGGCAGGATGAACTTGACCAGGTACCAGCAGGCGATGGCGACCATGCAGATCAGGCCGGTCGCGATCATCCAGAACGACTGCCAGTCGCGCGGCTGGCCGTCGGTCCGCGACTTGCGCCACCAGTTCACGTTCGCCCGCAGGGCCAGGGGGACGGCCAGCAGGGCGACGACGAAGACGCACCAGTCGATGGAATCCATTCTGGGGAGCCCCGCGGGCGCGGAGGTCGGTGCGGAACTCGGTGCGGTCAGCAGCAACCAGCCGAGGATATCCATTTCGGGCCTTCTCCTGTGGATGCTCAGATGCTCAGGTTTATACCTTGGCGCGGCCGGCTTGTCCAGCCCCGAACGGAGGCGGCGAGGCGGTTGGGTTGTTGACGCCCGGTGGAGCGAGGTGTGCCACTCGCGGCGAAGACACGCCTTGCCGCCCTCGAAAAAACCGAGGGTGGTCAAGGTGTGACACGCCCCTGGGATACTGGTGAAGAGGATTGAAAGACCCAGCCCCCTCTGATGTGGTTTTGGATTCCAGTTTATCCCACGCACGTAAGCCGTTGAAGGACAGATAGATGGACTGCCAGAACTGGAATCCATCGGTGGAGTGAAAGTGGATTCCAGAATCACGGCGCGGGCGGTCATATCAGCGATACAGCGTGGTCTTGCGCATGCGCCCCGGCCCGGTCATTTCGCCGTGACCTCTTTGTGGCCCGGGACCCCGCTCGGCAAGCGGGTGCGGCGGAGGAGCAGGGAGTTGCTTACGACCGAGACGGAACTGGCGGCCATCGCGGCGGCGGCGATCATGGGGTCGAGGTGCCACAGGGCGGCCAGCGGGATGCCGACACTGTTGTAGATGAAGGCCCAGAACAGGTTCTGGCGGATCTTTCGCAACGTGGCACGCGACAACGCGACCGCCTTGGCGACGGCGATCAGGTCGCCGCCGATCAGCGTTACGCCGGCGGCCTCCATCGCGACTGCGGCGCCCGTGCCGATGGCGATGCCCAGGTCGGCGGCGGCCAGGGCCGGGGCGTCGTTGATGCCGTCGCCGACCATGGCAACCTTGTGGCCGGCTTGCTGCAATTCGGCCACCTTGGCGGCCTTGTCGGCGGGGCTGATCTCGGCGAAGACGTTGGCCGGGTCGATGCCGACCTCGGCGGCGATGGCGCGGGCGGTTCGCTCGTTGTCGCCCGTGACGAGGTGAACGGACAGGCCCATTCGCTTGAACTGTGTAACCGCGCCGGCGGCGTCGGGTTTGACGGCGTCGGCCACCGCCAGCAGGCCCAGCAGAGCCTTGTCGGCAGCGACGAGCATCGCGGTCTTGCCGTGGGCTTCGAGTTCCTTCCGCTTGCTGGCGGCTGGCCCGATGTCGATTCCGGCGGCGAGCATCAGCTTGTCGCTGCCGACGCGGACCCGCCGGCCCTCGATGGTCGCCTCGACGCCCTGGCCGGTGACTGAGCGAAACTCGGTCGCCGCGGGCAGCGACAGTCTGCGTTCGTCGGCGGCGTCGACGATCGCCCG
>JAQTVL010000250.1 GCA_028706835.1 Phycisphaerae bacterium
CGATTCCCCGCTGCCAGCCTGTCGCATTATCACGTCACGGTTTGGTGAATAATCCGGGGTCAGTGGCGTTCCGCCGTTTGGCTGCGTATGACATGTTCCGGCGTTTACCAAAGCCGCGATGCCACGATGGACGTCCCGCGGGCGCACCATTGCCGACGCAGATGTTCTCGGACTATCGGCAATCTTCCCAGCGTCGTCGAAAGGCATTGGCAGAACGTGGGCTAGACCCACAGCCTCGCAACTATCGTCCCACGCCCTAGCCGGATTATCTAGCGGAATGGGCTTTCCCTCTGCGTCAAACCCCGTGCGGATGACTCCGTCGTTGTCCGAGTCAAAATCCAAATCGGCATGGGTAATTGCAAAAGTAATCGCAGGCGGCGGCGGGTCCGCCCCCAGTGCCGCTGGGACCCCATCCTGATTCTCGGCTTGAACCAATTTGACTGAATAATGAACAGGATACAGCAGATCGCCTGGCAGTGGGAGCGTCTGCCATCGCGACACGCCCTCAACCTTTGCCAGTGGATAGACGCCGATCTGAGTCGCGGCACGGTAAAGGACCGCAAACCACGTCTTGCCGGCTGCGGGAGCCCGGTCCGTAAAGATCCGCACATCGCCCCAGCCCTTCTCGGTGGACCCGCAGTAGAACTCTTTGTCGCCTGGTGCGTATTGGTATGCCTCAGAGCATCCGTATCCCAAGATATTGTCTGCGAGATATAGGGTGCCAAGGCTCTTGTCCCTGGCTCGGGCCCACCAAGGGCCGCCACCAACGACAACACCGCCGCCGCCCGGCGTATTCTCGCCATTCTGAGCAACGACCACTTCCACGCCGGTGACCTCATAGACCGCACCAATACCAGCGCGGCCTTCCACGGTCGCAGTGGTGTAATGGTAATTGCCCTGTTGATCTGTGCCGTCGTGTGTGTCCCTTTGTGCCGTAACCTGTGCTCCATCGTTGATTGGATCATTCAAGACTCTCGCGCCGTTAGACTTGATCGTCTTGTTGCGGCATTGCGCCTGAATCGTATCTGGGTTACCATTTGGGGCAGTCGTGAATGTCGCCACGGCGGGCTCTACCTGTATCCAGACGCCTACAGTCTCAGCGAACGACGCCCGAATAAATAGGGTAAGGGCGGCCGCAGTTGCCATAAGTACACGAACCGTTCGGGAAGTCAGCATGGTCATCATCCTTTCGCTTTATCGGACGCGAGCAGTGCCTTGGGTAGCAAATCCGTTTGAATTCTTTGCTCCCACCGTGTCCCCGGATATCTGGTCAGATAGAGGCGAAATGCGGAAATGGCCTCTTGCATGTCACCACTGTTCATGGCATTAAGTCCATAGAGAAACAAGGCACGAATGGCCTCCGGATGGTCAGGATATTTCGTAAACACGTATCTGTAATGTGGTGCAGCAGCCCTAGGGTCTTGTTGATGATTATAAGTCCAGACCGCCATACGATAGATTCCATCAGCGACCCATGGATAGGTGGCATACTTAGGGGCGTAGAGGCGGCGGAGATATACCATCGCCTCGTCATGCTTGCCGCCGAACTCCATCGCTTGTCCCATACGCAAAAGGAGGTAGGATTCAACATTGTCGGTGGGTGCTGGGAAAGGATGCGTTCCGGCCAACAGATGGGTATATAGTTTCGCGGCTCGCGTTGGATCAAACGTTATCAGTGCTGTGTCAGCGAGAAATATGCCGACCTTCTGTTTGTTGTCCTTCAAATCGCCCATAAAGTCAGCTGGCGCAAGTGCCGGCACCTTGCCCTGCACAACGGCAATCATTCTTGCCATTGCGGTTTCAGCCCCTGATCGTCGGCGGAGCGAATTGTCATAGTGGTCGGCTTCGCGGAAGAAGGCCACGGCCTGATCCTTCTGCTGCCGGAGGTATGCAAGCAGGCCAGCCCGGTTATAGCAATCGAAGAAGACCGCGTTCAATGAATCGCGGCTCGGTTGATGGCTGAGCATTGCCCACGCGGGACTGCCGGACTCCCCCTCGGTTTGAGACTTCGCCTCCATCTGCTGCCTGACCCACGGAACTGCGTGCTGAGCAATGGCATACGCTTGTTCTTGGTCAAACATTCGTTCCATCGCGACGTTGACTTGTCGAACGTAAGCATCGCCGGCGTACATGCTCTTGGGATATAGCTCGCACAACCGCCCCAGCGTCGCCGCAGCGGGTTTCCAGGCGGCGTCGAGTTTGTTGGGCGGGGGGGGGTTGCCAGTAGCGTCGATGCCGGCCTCGGCCAGATCGTATTGGAGGACGCCGAGATTGTACAGGGCGTCTTCGACGCGCGGGGAGCGCGGAGCCAGTTTGCCATCATCGCCCTTGACAAGCCAGCGTTTCAGAATCTCTTCCCAGTACGGAGTTGCTTCGCCGCAGGCCAGCAGCCGGGCGGCAATGCGTTCCTTCTCGGCCTTGGCTTCCTTGTCGAGTTGGTCCTTGGATTTCGGGCGGGCGGCTTCCGCGGAACCTTCGGTTCCGGGCTTGGCCGAACCCTCACCCTGCCCTCTCCCAGAGGGAGAGGGGTACTTCGCCTCGGCTTGCGACTGGATGATCGTGGCGAGCCGGTAGAGAGTTTCATCTACCCAGCGCCCGTCGGGGAACGCCTTGTATGACGCGGTGAAGGCATCTTTGGCATCGTCCAACTTGCCGCGGGCGTGGAGGACGGCCCCTTGGCCGAAGATGGCGAACGCGGCCTGAGCCTTCGTCGCGCCGGGCATCGGCGGGACGGCGGGGATTCCACCCTCACCCCGGCCCTCTCCCTTCGAGGGCGAGGGGGAAGAACCGGGCTTCGCAGGAATGCCCGGCTTGCCGAGCACCCGCTCGAAATATGCGTCGGCCTTGTCCAGCCGGCCTGAGCAGGTGTAGATCACGCCCATCGACAGGGCCAGGGCGACCTTGCTGGTGGGCGCAGCCGGCCCCTCACCCCGACCCTCTCCCGCCAGGGGCGAGGGGGGGAGGCAGTCTTGGGGGATGACCGGCTTGCCGGTCTTGGCGGCGGCGATCAGGGCGTCCAGGCCCTCGGCGGTCAGCTTGTTGGTGGTGAGTTTCTTCGCGGCGGCGAACGCCTCGGCGGCCACGT
The DNA here is from genome assembly GCA_028706835.1 of Phycisphaerae bacterium. Classification (GTDB taxonomy): domain Bacteria; phylum Planctomycetota; class Phycisphaerae; order JAJVII01; family JAJVII01; genus STB-87. The sequence goes on from JAQTVL010000250.1 coordinate 3,086, forward strand.
CGCCCTTGCCCAGGCACAGGTTGATAAGGCCGAGCCTCAATTCCAAGTCGTACGTGATTGCCTTCCAGGACGGAGCGGCCTTCTCGTCGGCCAAGGCGGTCGGCAGGGCGGAGCGGGCGAGATCTGCGTATTTTCCTGCGTTTGTAAGGTCAAGCAGTTCATCAAGATACATATCCGAGAGGGCGACGAAAGCCTGACCCCTCCACGGGGCGGCGGGCTTCTCGGCGATGAACTTCTCCCATGCCTTGGCCGCATCCACCTGGCGGTTAAGGCCCAGAGCGCAGACCCCAATCAGGTAGCCGCTCTGGTGGGCGTAGATCGCGTCGGGTTCCTTGGCGATGACTTCCCGATAGAGCGGCACGGCCTCGGCATACTTGTGCTGCCCCCTCATCTGCTCGGCCTTCTCAAATATCGGCAGGCCGGGCGTGAGCGATTCCTTCTTCGTGTCCGCCAATCGCTTACGGGCGGACTTGATCGCTCCCTCGAATGGACCCACTATTGTTTTGTTCAGCTCGCCCCCTTGCTTCGGGTCAACCTGCAATTTCAGGTAGGACTCGGCTTGCGCGAGGCATTTCTCCGCCTCTTCGAACTGCTTGGGGTCGATGGGGGCCGCTGGCCGGCCAGCACCCGCCGGGGCGGGCGTTACCTGAAGCTCAGCCAGCAACAAAAGTCCTTCGGCGATGCAGGGGTCTGAATATTTGGAACTTACGGTACGGAACGGCTCCAGAACCTTGATCGCCTCTGCTGTCTTACCTTCGCCGGCGAGCATGACCGCCTGGCCGACAAGAACCCGGCGTCCGAGACTATCGCCGACCGGAGCGAAGCCGGCGTTTCGCCGGGCGAAGGTCTTCTCCATCGTGACCCAGATGGACTTGGCCCGGTCCTTCGCTTGTCGCGTCCCGGCTTCCTGATACGCGCGAGCAGCGCAGTGGAGAGCCTCCTCACGGACGTGGGCCTCGGGCCAGTTGGCCAAAGGTTCCAAGGTCCTTACGACCTTCTCATAGCCAGACTTCGCCGAGTCTTGCTTGTCCGAATCCTTGGCCGAGTAAAACACCGACCACGCCTTACTCATAACTTCCATAGGTTCGGGCTTGTCCGCCCGCTGGGCGAAGGCCGAGGCCACGACAAGCAGGACCGCGCCCACCGCCAGCAGGATGAACCGCCACAGGCGAGCGGGGCGAGGCTGGCTTGCAGGCGCACCGGCAGCGGCCGGGCGAAACCCGCGATCCTTGTCTATGCAACTTTCCATTTCGGCACTTCCCCTGGGCAGTGGAGCGGCGAACCAAACAACCCCAACCCCCGCTCAACCCCTGGTTCCCCAGTCACGTTACGCTATCTTCAACACCGACAACCGCAGTTGTTTCGACCCTTACACAGTGAGAATCTCGCGCGGCACGTTCAGCCCTGACGTTTACCTCTCCGATTCTCTGTTTCCTGTTTCAATCCCGCGTGGTGGGCCCCCCGGATCACGGGCTCGCCGCGCTTTCTGTAAGGCCCCCGACATGATAGTCGGGCCGTCGGGCCGTCGGGCCGTCGGGCCGTCGGCGAAGTATCACAGATTACACCATGCCGTGTCAAGATGTTTTTCCAAAACGTTTTGCGCGGGTTCCTCGCCACACCCGGTGCCTCGCCTACGTCTCCACAACCGTACCGCCCACGCCGCGCCAAACCAGTCAGAAGATCGTCCACCGCGAACGGGTCATTGCCCGCGATGGCGGCGGCGGTCAATTGTCATTCCTCTTTCGTTGCTCGGCTGCTCTTTCGTTAGGCGCACGAGTCGGCGGAAAATTCATAAGAAATCCGCGGCATCCGCAGTCTTGCCAACTTCGCCGCGGAAGGGCATCGGCGCTGTCATTCGGCCCAAGACGCCCGCTACCGAACACGCCGATAGGCGAGTGGCGAACGGCCCCACCCGAAGTAGAGCAGCAGCTTGCGGCTGCCGTCGAACACGCGAAGTGTCGCCCCGACTTGCCCCTGACCGGTGGATTGCAGCGTGGCCTCAAACAGGGCCGAATCGTCGCCACGCTGGGACAACTCGCCTTCGACGGCCGTGCCCTCGATCTGGATGCGGAAATGGTCGCCGTCCCGCTCAATGAGCAACCGGCGGCTCTTCTCTGTCGCGGCGAAAGCTGCCAGGACGGGCTGATCGCGGAACTGGGCCAGCGGTTCCTGCTCCGGGATCGGCTCCCAGCGTCCGGCAAGGCTTCGGCCGCTGACCACCGGGTCTGGTTCGCGGATGTCGCCGACCAGGTCGGCGAAGGCGAGGCCCGTGATCTGAAGCCGCGTCTTCGGCAGGCGGGCCGGAACCAGGAACAGCAGCGAGACCTCGGCCTGTGGGTGATTGGCGTCCAACTTGACCGTGGCTGTGGAGTCGGCGGGCGAGTCGGGAGCGGAGGTCGGCCCGCCCTGGCGCACCCGACCAAGGCAGCCGAATACCCGGCCGTCCCGCGTGACCAGCCAGCAGTCGGCGTTGCGCCCGCCCAGGTTGATCGTTACTGGCCCGGCCTTCCGCCCCGTCCACGTCAGCGTGGCCTTCAGTTCGACGTAAACCTGGCCGGGTGGTGCGGGGCAATAAAGCCGGCTGGCCGCCGGCGTCTGATCCATCACCCCAGCCACGCGAATGCTGCTGGCCGTCGCCTCCGCGATTTCCACGGCGGTATCATCGGGCTGCGTGGCCAACCACTGGCCGCGCCAACGCGACGGAACTTGCTTCTCCGGGGGATTCACTCTGTCGGGCGCGGGGCGCTCCGGCGGAACGATGTCCTTCGCCGCGACCGGCGTCTGCTGTGGCCGAGCGACTACCGTGCGGTTGTCGGCGACTGGGCCGCTTGGCCGGCCAATGAACCAGCCAAGCACCGCGCCGATCAACAGCCCCGATACGAAAGCAGCAGGCACGAGCGGGCTGAACAGCGTCGTCTTCCGCGGTTCGCCTGCCTCTGTGTGGCCGCCATCGCGGCGATCTTCCGGCGTCTTCCCCGTCGCCACGCCTTGGCCGCGTCGCCCAACGCTGCCCGGCCACGGCGACAGGCCGGGCAGATACGACGGCCGGCCGACAGGCTTCGGCAAGGGGCGCGTCTTGTGCCTGGCTGGTTCCTGGTGGACGCTGGTCGGGTTGCTGCCAGGCGCGGATGTCGTGCGTGTGAGCGTCGTGGGCAACGGCTCGGTCTTCGGGCCGAGGCGACGCCCCGATTCCGTCGGCGTGGCCATAGATGTTACCGCCGGGCCGCCCTCCTGCTGCTTGGGCAACTCGGCGTCATCTTCGTCGGTCACGACGACTGCGTTGGCCCCGGCGGGCGAGTTCCTCGGAGGGATACGGATCAGCTCGTGGCACTTGGGGCAGCGAGCCACGCTGTCCGCCAGCCGCGACTCCACCTTCAGCGACCCCCAACATGCCCCGCAGGTCACTTTCATTGCGGCCAATAATACCATCCCAACCGGTACATGGAAGATCGAGTTCGATGTTGACGGCCACGACGAGCCGAGGGGGCCCACCCGCCCGAGGCCCCGGTGCCGCGTGACCTCATATCTTTAGCCCCAGCGACGCCGCGGCCTTCAGCACATCCGCCATGCCGTCCAGCTTTTTGCAGTTCGAGCAGCCTTCGCGCCGCGGTGGGCAGTCGGTCCCGCTAAGCAACTCCTCCGCCTGCCAACACCGCCAGATGATTTCCTCGCGATCGATGGCAATCT
>JAQTVL010000251.1 GCA_028706835.1 Phycisphaerae bacterium
ATCCAGGGACACCGACGGCTCCCGATCCCGGCGCTTGGATTCCGCGATGTCGCCCTTGTCCTGGGCGCTGATTTCCTCCGCCCGCTCTTTCAGCCGGCGGAATTCCTTCTCGGGGATCACCACGAACTTCCGCTTGCCCAGCGTCAAGGTCTGCACGGTCATGCGTATGCCCTTCCCGTAAACGGCTGATTGAATTATATCGCGCCGCAGGCGCGAACGAAACGCAGATCGCCTGCCTGGAGAGGCCTTTCGGTCCTCGGACGGGTGTCACCTTCACTAAAGCATTTGTCGTTTTGCCCGGTATTGTTTACGATCTCGCATCGGGACAGGAGCGACCATGAGCGAAACGACATTTGACGTGGCGGTGCTCGGCGCGGGGCCGGGCGGATATGTGGCAGCCATCCGGGCAGCCGACCTCGGGGCGTCGGTGGCGCTGATCGAGAGCGGGCCCTCCGGCGGGACGTGCCTGAACGTCGGGTGCATCCCGACCAAGGCCATGCTGCACGCCAGCGAGCTGTTCTACGAGGTGGCGTCAGCCGGGCCGAGCTTCGGCATCCACGCCGACAACCTCCGGTTTGAGTTGGCTGAGCAGGTCGACGCCAAGGACAAGGTCGTCGCCCGGCTGCGCGGCGGGTTGGACAAGGTGATAAGCCTTCGGCCGGGCATTCATCGGTTCGTGGCGTTCGGCCGGCTCGCGGGGCCGGGCAAGATCGCCCTGTTCGACCCAGCCAGCCGCAGCCAGCGCGTCGGCGAGGTCGTGGCGAAGAACGTCATCATCGCGACGGGCAGCAGGCCAGTCCGGCCACGAGCGTTCGCGTTCGGCGGACGGATCGTGACGACCGACGAGATCCTCAGCCTGCGGCAGCAGCCGAAGCGGCTGCTGGTGCTCGGCGGGGGCGTGAACGGGTGCGAGCAGGCGACGTTCTTCGCGGAGATCGGCACGGCTGTGACCATCGTCGAGGCGCTGGAGCGCATCCTGCCGCCGCTGGACGAAGACATCAGCAAAGAGGTGGCCAAGGGCCTGAAGAAACGCAAGGTGACGATCCACACCGGCCGGCGGGCGGCGTCGATTGAGGTCGTGCCCCTCTCCCCGCCCCTCCCCCCAGGGGGAGGGAGTAATGGCGACGTCGTGCTCACCACGCTGGACGACGGCACAGCCATCGAGACCGATGTCGCGCTGGTCGCGATCGGGCGGACAGCCAACCTGGACGACATCGGCCTGGAAACGGTGAGCCTGTCGCCGAGCCCCAGCCGGTTCCTGAGCGTGGACGACCACTGCCGGACGACGGTGAGCGGCATCTACGCGATCGGCGACGTGACCGGGGTTGCGCCGTATGCCCACGTCGCGTTCCGGCAGGGCGAGATCGCCGCGGCCAACGCCGTCGGGCGCGACGAGAGCGACGACATGACGGTCATCCCCGCGGGCATCTTCACGCACCCGGAGGTCGGCACGGTGGGCCTGAGCGAGCACGAGGCCGCCAGCCGGGGAATCGCCGTCAAGGTCGCCCGGTTCCCGCTCCAGGCGCTGGGCATCGCCCAGGCGCAGCAGTTGGCCAGCGGCTGGGTGAAGTTGCTGATCGACCCGGCCGGGGATCGAATCCTTGGTGCGGCCGCGGTTTCGCCGAAGGCCGCCGAGATCGTTCACGAACTGGCCGTTGCGATCCGCCACGGGATGACGGCGCGCGATATCGTCGGCACGATCCACGCCCACCCGACCTACAGCGAGTCGATCAAGGAGGCCGCCGAGCACTACCTGGGGCTGCCGATCCACGGGTTGAAAGGGTGAATCCGGCGGTGGCGCCCGCAGTGAAACGCTTGACGAGACGTTATAACGGTGTATATCCTTAGTAGTAACAGAAGAGGAGTCTCGTCATGGTCAAGACGCTCACGCGACACGGGAACAGTTACGCGGTGGTGATCGACAAACCCGTGCTCGACCTGCTGAACATTACGCCCCAGACGCCTCTGGAGATCACGACGGACGGGCAAACGCTGGTTCTGACGCCGATGCGCAGCACGGGCCGTCAACGGAAATTCAACAAGGCCCTGGTGGAGACGAACCGCGCATTCGGCCGGGCTCTGCGAAAGCTTGGGCAATAGGTCATGCAGCCGCTGTTCCTGACGCTTGACGAGGTGATCCGCATCCACCGGGACCAGGTGGAGCGGTACGGCGGCTCGGCCGGTGTGCGCGACGTTGGCTTGCTGGAATCCGCCGTGGCCGCCCCGAAAGCCTCCTTCGGCGGCCACAGGCGGCACGCGAACTTGTTTGAGATGGCCGCGGCGTACCTGTTTCACATTGTCGGCAACCATGCCTTTATTGACGGCAACAAGCGAACCGGGGCGGCGGCGGCGGCGGCTATCGTGTTCCTGATTCTCAACGGCGTAAAGCTGGAACCCGATGAAGACGGCTTGGAGGCGATAACGATGGCTGTGGCTAAAGGCGAGGCCAGCAAACGGGATGTTGCCGCCTTTTTTCGCCGGATTGGACGCCCATGAAATCCGTTCAGTCCGTGTCAATCTCTTAACGCCGGCGGCAGCGGGTCGCCGAATTCGATGCAGACTTCGGCGATCTTGCGGGCAACGTCCTGGGCGATGTCGATGGTTTCGCTCAAGGTGCGGCCCTGCGCGACCAGCCCGGGGACATCGGGGCTGGTGGCCACGAATCCGCCCTCAGCCAGCGGCTCGATGTTGAGATGTATCTTGACTTCGCGCATCAGGCACCTCGCTGCTTCATTATAATATCGGCGAACGAGCCTCGTGAGTAAATACCGATGGAACTGCCCGTGCTGAACAATTCGCCTGAGTTTCGCCGCATGGCTGGGCGGCGACGGTTGCCGCCGTGGTTGCGCAAGCGGCTGCCGGACGGCGGCGTCATGATGCAGACGCGGGCGCTGCTCGACGGGCTGAAGCTGGCCACCGTCTGCACCGACGCCCGCTGCCCGAACCAGCCGGAATGCTGGAGCCGCCGGACGGCCGTGTTCATGATTATGGGGCGGTCCTGCACGCGACATTGCCACTACTGCTCGGTAACGCCGGGCATCCCTGAGCCGCTGGCGGACGATGAGCCGGGCCGCGTCGCGGAGGCGGCGGCCGCGATGGGACTGCGGCACGTGGTCATCACGTCGGTGACGCGGGACGACCTGCCGGACGAAGGCGCGGGCCACTTCGCGCGATGCGTGGCGGCGGTTCGCGCCAAGTTGCCTGAGTCGCTGGTCGAAGTGCTCACGCCGGACTTCCACGCCCGCCGCGAGTGCATCGCGACGGTGCTGGCAGCGGGGCCGGCGATCTTCAACCACAACATCGAGACGGTGCGGCGGCTCACCCCCGTGATGCGGCCGCAGGGGGAGTATGAGCGGTCGCTGGCGGTCTTGCGGACGGCGAGAGAACTGCTGGCAGCAGAAGCGCGGACCTTTTTACCTGGTCCTGCGGCTAAACGGGCATTCGTCAAGTCCGGCTTGATCCTCGGACTGGGCGAGACGACGGAGGAGGCGCTGGAAACGCTGCGCGACCTGCGGGCCGCTGGGTGCGGGATCGTCACGATCGGGCAGTATCTCCAGCCGACCGGCCGCAGCGCCCCGGTGGCGAAGTTCTACCACCCGGACGAGTTCGCGGAGATCGGCGAGGCAGCCACGGCGATGGGCTTCGAGTCGGTGGCGTCGGGCCCGTTCGTCCGGTCGAGCTACAATGCCGCGGAGGTGTATGAGCGTGCAATCGGACGAGACAATGGTTGACGACGCTGAGCCGGAACAAGAACTGGTCGTCGTCTACAGGACCTCCAGCGATTCGGAGGTTCAGGCGATTCTGGCGATGCTGCGATCCGCCGGCCTGTCGCCGACGACGCTCGGGCCGGCGTCGCTCGACCCGACCCTGCGCTACGTGTCCGGCGAATCGGTGACGATCCCCATCGCCGTGCCGCGGAGCGAGGGGGATGAAGCGGCCCGGCTGATCCGCGATCGCGAGGCGACGGAAGTGCCCGCCATCGCGGAAGCGACCCGGCTGTTTCGCACCCATGTGTTGACCGCGGCAGTCATCGGACTGTTGGCGATGCCGCTTGGGTGGTGGGGCGACGGTCTGGTAGGAGCGATCTTCATGTTTGCGGTAGGCTTTGCGGCCGCGTTTGCGGTGCTGACGGTTCTGCGCGTGTTCAAGTTGCCGCCCTCGGACCAGCCCGACGACGAGCCGGAAGACTTTCCCGACAAGCCCCCAGGTAATTGAGCCACAATCGCGCCGCGATATAATCAGACTTGCTGTCCGCTGCGGCGAACGCGGCGATTTCTTGTACGCTCGTCACCAATGGCTGACGCACCTGACATCCCGAACGGCGACAACGGTTCCAAACTGGCCGGCGTGTTTCGGTCGCTGCGGCATCGGAACTTTCGGCTGTTCTTCATCGGCCAAAGCATCTCGCTCATCGGCACCTGGATGCAGATGCTGGCGGTCGGCTGGCTCGTCTGGCGATTGACGCACAGCATGTTTCTGCTCGGGCTGGTCCCGTTCATCGGCCGGCTGCCCACCCTTTTTCTCGCGCCGTTCGTCGGCGTGCTGGTCGATCGGCTGGACCGCCATCGGCTGGTGATCGCGACGCAGATGCTGGCGATGCTCCAGGCACTGGCGTTGGCGGCGTTGGTGTTCGCGTTCCCGCGCCACGACCCGCAGCACCTGCTGCACTTGAAGGATGCGATGATCGTCGGGATCATCCTGCTGCAACTGCTGCTGGGATTCATCAACTCGGTGGACATACCGGCCCGGCAGTCGTTCGTGGTCCAGATGATCGACCGGCGCGAGGACCTGAACAACGCCATCGCCCTGAACTCGTCGATGGTGAACGGGGCCCGGCTGGTCGGCCCGGTGATCGCCGGGGTCATGGTGGCGGAGTTCGGCGAGGGCGTCTGCTTCCTGCTCAACGGGCTGAGCTACATCGCGGTGATCGCCGGGCTGATGATGATGCACGTCCAGCCGAACGCCCGGGCGGCTGCGGAATCGCACCCGCTGGCCAACCTCAAGGAGGGGTTCCGTTACGTGTTCGGGTTCGCGCCGATCCGCTCGATCCTGATGCTGCTGGCGCTGGTCAGCCTGACGGGGCAATCCTACAACAGCCTGCTGCCGATCTTCGCCGACGACATCCTCAACGGCACGTCGCGGACGCAGGGGCTGCTGATGGCGGCCACCGGCGTGGGGGCGCTGGCTGGGGCGATGTTCCTGGCGACGCGGAGGAGCGTACGCGGCCTCGGCCGGGTGATCGGGTTCGCGCCGGCGATCATGGGCGTCGGGCTGATCGGGCTGGGGCTGTCGCATTGGCTCTGGGCATCGCTGCTGATCATGCCGGTCATCGGCGTGGGCATGATGGTGCAGACGGCGTCGAGCAACACGATCCTCCAGACGATTGTGGACGACGACAAGCGCGGCCGGGTGATGAGCTTCTATTCGCTGGCGTTCATGGGCATGGTGCCGCTGGGCAGCCTGCTGGCGGGGACGCTGGCCAAGTTCTTCGGGGCGCCAGCCACGGTGATCATCGGCGGGGCGTGCTGCATTGCCGGGTCGGTCTGGTTCAGCCGAAAACTGCCGGCCCTGCGGCCACTGGTACACCCGATCTACGTCCGCAAGGGCATCATCCCGGAGGTGGCGACGGGGTTGCAGGCTGCCAGCGAGCAGGGCGGGCCAGCCTCGGCGGACCTGACGAGGAAGAACGCGGACTGGTGAATTCGGAAGGTGTTCATGGTGGTCACTCTCGCCAATAGTGGAATCTTCCGGTAGTTTCCTGGAAAAGTGTGGGCAATTCCGTCGGAAAAGTTGGTTTTCAAAAGGGGGGGATGGGTTGAAATCCAACTGTGAAATCCAACTTTCGCCTCCGGCCTGGCTCATACGCGATGCCAGGCACGGCCCGGTCGGATGCAGACGAATCCCCGCATTCCCCCCGTGGCGTGCCGTCCGAGTCGCGGGTAGACTATCGCCATGGACATCGCCGGCAAGGTCGCGCTGGTTACGGGGTCGGCTGTCCGCGTCGGACGCGAGACCGCCCTCGAACTCGCCCGGGCGGGCGCGGACCTGATTATCCACTATCGACGCAGCCAGCCCCAGGCGGAGCAGGCGGCTGACGCCGTCCGGGCGCTCGGGCGGCGGGCGGCGACCGTGCAAGCGGACTTCGCCCAGCCGGGCGAGGCGTGCGACCGGCTGATCCGGGCGATCGACTCGTCGTTCGGGCGGTGCGACATCCTGGTGAACAACGCCTCAGCCTACGCCTCCGGAACGCCGAATACGATGAATGGCAGCGATTGGGCCGACCTGCTGGCGGTGAACGTGACCACACCGGTGATGCTGGCGGAGCGGTTGGCCCCGCGAATGGCTGACGCCGGCGGCGGGGCGATCGTGAACATGCTGGACATCCAGGGGCGGCGGCCGTGGCCACGGTATCTGGCCAGCGGCATTGCGGCTGGGGCGTTGTGGACGGCGACGATCGGCCTGGCGCGTAAGTTCGCGCCCGGCGTCCGCGTGAACGGCGTGGCGCCGGGCACGGTGCTGTGGAACGAGCAGGACGACCCGGCGCTGCTCCAACGAGTGATTGAACTTACGCCGATGAAGCGGATCGGCCTGCCCGTCGACGTCGCCAAGGCTGTCCGGTTCCTGATCGAGAACGACTACATCACCGGGCAGGTGCTGTGCGTGGACGGCGGGCGGAGCATGTGCTGAATCCGCGGTCTGGTCGTTGGTCCGACGTCCG
>JAQTVL010000252.1 GCA_028706835.1 Phycisphaerae bacterium
CTACCTGGTCTGCCAGGCTGACGACGGCCTGGTCATCATCGACCAGCACGCACTGCACGAGCGGATCATCTACGAAACGCTCTTTGCCCGCCTGACGGCCGCCGATGGCGGCGGCCTACAGTCCCAGCCGATGCTCATCCCGCAGCGGGTGTCGCTCGGCGCACGCCAGGCCGCCCTGCTCTTCGAGCACGAGGCGTTGCTCGCCCGCCTGGGGTTGGAGCTTACCCGTTTCGGCCGGGATGAGATCGCGATCTGCGCGTTCCCGTCGCTGCTGGCCAAAGTGGACCCAGCCGCGTTCCTCCGCGACATGGCCGACAAACTGGCCGACGAGCCGCCGTCGAGCCCTGAGGAATTCGTCCACGGCGTGCTGGACATGATGGCCTGCAAGGCGGCCGTGAAGGCCGGCGACCCGCTCACCCCGCAAGAGATCGACGCCCTGCTCGCCCAGCGCCACCTCGTCGAGCGATCCACGAACTGTCCCCACGGCCGGCCGACGACGCTGCGATTCTCGCTGGTTGAGTTGGAGAAGCAATTCCACCGGCGATGAGTGCGCCGTTGAGCCGCTGAGGACGCTGAGAAGACACGGCGCAGAGACTCAACCGCCGATGAACGCCGACGAACGCCGATGACATTCGAGCGGCGAGCGATATAATCCAAGCATGGCATACCGTGGCGGGTCACAGGTTCGCAACAGGAGGCCACAACATGAAACACATCGGGTGGGTTCTTTGCGTCACTCTCGCCGCTGTTGTGGGTCCGGTCGGCTGTCAGAAGTCCAGGCAACGACCCGCGTCGGCAACCTCACAACCGGGGACTCAGACAGCCCGTTTCTATGACGGATTCGAGCAAGATCGGGCGAACCTGCGGAGGACTAACGGGTCCTATGGCGGCTCGTCAACCGAGGCGATTCAGGCGGCCAATCGCTTGTTCAGCAACATCGACTTCAAGGGCATGACGCGCGATCAGGTGCTTGAGATACTCGGGGAACCAAAGACAATAAGTCACTACGGAAGGGTACCTACCACTCAGCCGGACGCGTCTCTGTCGTACGTATTTGACAGCGGCTACGATGGAGTCGAGTATCTGGTTCACTTTGACGGTGGTCGGGTAGCGGAGGTAGAACGATTCGGCATCAGATGAATCACCGTCGCGCTGTCCCGTCTTATCGGCGTTCGTCGGCGTTCATCGGCGGTTAATCATCTTCGCCGTTCTTCGGCGGCCAGCCGAGCGCCGCGCGAATCGCCCGTGCGAATCGCCCGTTGAGCTACCCGCGCATCTCCTCTAGAATAATGGTTTACGCCGCGGGCGAAAGGCCCTGCCTCGCCGCGGCCAGGAGGAGATGGCCATGCTTTCCGACCAGATCAAGAAGGGATTCGAGCGGGCGCCGCACCGGTCGCTGCTGAAGGCCTGCGGCGTGACCGACGCCGACATGGGCAAGCCGTTCATCGGCGTGTGCAACAGTTTCGTGGAGATCATCCCCGGCCACGTTCACCTGAACAAGGTCGGCGAGATCGTCAAGGCGGCGGTGCGGGCCGCGGGCGGCGTGCCGTTCGAGTTCAACACCATCGGCGTGGACGACGGCATCGCCATGGGCCACGTGGGCATGAAGTATTCGCTGCCCAGCCGGGAGATCATCGCCGACAGCGTCGAGACGATGTGCCGGGCGCACTGCTTCGACGGGCTGGTATGCATCCCGAACTGCGACAAGATCGTCCCCGGCATGATGATGGGCGCGCTCCGCGTGAACGTGCCAACGATCTTTGTGTCCGGCGGGCCGATGGCGGCTGGGCGCACGCGGGCCGGGCAGGCGGTCGATCTCGTGACGGTGTTCAAGGGCGTCGGGGCGTTCAAACGCGGGGCAATCGGCGAGGCGGAACTCACGGAACTGGAGAACGTCGCCTGCCCGACCTGCGGCTCGTGCAGCGGCATGTTCACGGCCAACTCGATGAACTGCCTGAGCGAGGCGCTCGGCTGGGCGCTGCCCGGCAACGGCACGATCCTGGCGGGCACGGCCGCGCGGTTCAACCCGGAGCGCGTGGCGCTCTACGAGCGGGCCGGGCGGCAGATCGTCGAACTGATTCGCCGCGACATAAAGCCTCGGGATATCGTGACGGTCGAGGCGATCGACAACGCCATCGCGCTGGACGTGGCCATGGGCGGCTCGACGAACACGATCCTGCACTCGCTGGCCATCGCGTTCGAGGCGGGGATTTCCTACTCGCTGGATCGCATCAACGCGATCAGCCGGCGGACGCCGACGCTGTGCAAGGTCGCCCCGTCGAGCAACTACCACATCGAGGACGTGGACCGCGCTGGTGGCATCCACACGATCCTGTGGGAACTGCTCGGGGCCGGCCTGCTGCACGAGAATTGCAGGACCGTTACCGGCCAGACGATCGCCGACAACATCCGCGCCGCCAGTGTGCGAGCGCCGGGCAAGGCCGGCACGCCAGGGCCGAACGACCTTGACGTGATCCGCACGATGGCGACAGCCTACGATCCGCGCGGCGGGCTGACGATCCTGACCGGCAACCTCGCCCCGGACGGCGCGGTGATCAAGTCAGCCGGCGTATCGCCGAAGATGCTCACGTTCCGCGGGCCAGCCGTCATCTTCGACGGAGAGCAGGAGGCCAGCGCCGGCATCCTGGCCGGCAAGGCCAAGCCCGGCAGCGTGGTGGTCGTTCGCTACGAGGGCCCCAAGGGCGGACCGGGCATGCAGGAGATGCTCGGCCCGACCAGCTACATCCAGGGCATGGGCCTCGGCGAGCAGGTGTATCTGGTCACCGACGGCCGATTCAGCGGCGGGTCAGCCGGTGCCGCCGTCGGCCACGTCAGCCCGGAGGCCGCGGCGGCCGGCCCCATAGGCCTGCTGCGCGACGGCGATATCATCGTGGTGGATATCCCGAACCAGCGGCTGGCCGTCGAGTTGACCGACGCGGAATTGGCGAACCGCCGCCGCCAATGGAAGCCTCGCCCGCCGCGGCCGGAGGCGCAGTCCGGCTGCCTGGCAAAGTACGCCGCGATGGCCACCAGCGCCAACACCGGCGGCGTGCTGGACTGGTCGAAACTCGGCAGAAGCTAAGATTCAACACGGATTTCACGGATTGCACGGACCAGCCTGGTCAGTATCATCCGTGAAATCCGTGTAATCCGTGGTCGATTCTCTTTCGGAGTATGCAGTCATGCCCAGCCAGGTGTTTTTCGGGTCCGCCAAGCAACGAACACTGGCCGCCAGCGATACGCTGCCGGCTAAGCTCGATCTGATCATCAATCGGCTTCGCATCCGCGATCGCGTGGCCAAGAAGACCGTCGCGATCAAGATGCACCTCGGCGGCAACATCGGCTACTCGACCATCCACCCGGTGTTCGTTCGCAAGGTGGTGCAGGCCGTCAAGGACGGCGGCGGCAAGCCGTTCGTCACCGACACCGCGGGCGCGTGCTACTCATCGCCGAATCGCGGCTACAGCAGCGAAACGCTCGGCTGTCCGATCTACCCGGTGGCTGGGCCGAACGACAAGAACTTCAAGGCGATCCATCACCCGTTCAAGAACATCACCGACTGGTTCCTCGGCACGACGATGCTGGAGGCGGACTTCCTCATCAACTTCGCGCACGTGAAAGGCCATCCGAGTTGCGGCTTCGGGGCGCTGTTCAAGAACCTGGCCTTGGGCGCGATGATCGGCAAGACCCGCGGCGCGATCCACGACACGTGCCACTTCGACCCGTACTTCTTCCCGGAGAAGCTCGGCAGCGATCCGGCCATCCTCGATAAGATCGTGGCCGCCTGCCCGCACCAGGGCCTCATCCGCGACAAGGACAACCCCAAGGTGCTGCACCTGCACTTCGACAACTGCAACCAGTGCGGCCGGTGTCTGAAGGTCGCACCGCCCGGCTCGCTGAAGATCGACCCGGCCAATTTCCACGCCTTCATCGAGTGCAACGCGATCGCCGTCAAGCTCGTGCTCGACCACTTCTTTGACGGCAACGCGACGTTCCTCGCCCTGGCTAACCAACTCACGCCGGTCTGCGACTGCTTCGGGTTCACCGGGCCGTCGATTCTGCCGGATGTCGGCATCTTCGGCGGCGACGACATCGTCGCGACCGAGCAGGCGGTCCTGGACGAGACGGGCAAGTGCAAGCTGATCGCCGAGAACGTGCCGGAGTCGATCGAGATTCAGCCGTCGGCTGGGCACCCGTTCTCGCAGATCCACGGCCCGCTGAAGGACCCGTACGTGCTGACCAAGTACGGCGAGGCGCTGGGCCTGGGCAGCCGAAAGTATGAGTTGGTCGACGTAACGCTCGCCCCGCCGGGCGACAAGGGCATGGCGCCGATTTCGGCGACGCACATGTGACGGGCCCTTCCTGGAGAACTCATGGCTTTTCGCGACCTGCGTGAATTCATCGACGAGCTCGACCGCCGGGGGCAACTTCGGCGGATCGATGCGCCCGTTTCCAGCGAACTCGAAATCTCCGAGATTGCTGACCGGGTCAGCAAGGCTCATGGGCCTGCGCTGCTGTTCAACAACGTGGCCGGGTCGAAGATGCCGGTGCTTATCAATGCGTTCGGGTCGCTGGAACGCGTGCAGTTGGCGCTGGGCAATCTCGACGACGTGGCGGCGCGGGTGCAGGAGATGATCAAGCCGGAAGTGCCGGTCGGGTTTATCGACAAGCTCAAAAAGCTGCCCGCGCTGGCGAAGATGGCCGGGTTCATGCCGAGCATCGTGAGCAAGGGCGTCTGCCAGCAGGTCGTCAAGGAAGGCGACGCGCTGAACCTGAACGAGATTCCGGTCCTCAAGTGCTGGCCGGGGGATGCCGGGCGGTTCATCACGCTGCCGCTGGTGTTCACGAAAGACCCGGAATCCGGCGAGCGGAACATCGGCATGTATCGCATGCAGGTGTTCGATCGCAACTCGACCGGCATGCACTGGCAGAGCCACCACGACGGGGCGGCGAACTTCGAGGCTCACCGACGCGCCGGCAAGCGAATGCCGGTGGCCGTCGCCATCGGCGCGGACCCGGTGCTGAGTTACGCCGCGACGGCCCCGCTGCCGCCGGGCATGGACGAGGCGTTCTTCGCCGGCTTCATCCGCGAGAAGGGCGTCGAGCTTGTCCGCTGCAAGACGATTGACATGGAAGTGCCGGCCACGGCTGAGATCGTGCTGGAGGGTTACGTGGACCCGGCTGAGCCGCCGCGGATCGAGGGGCCGTTCGGCGACCACACCGGGTTCTACAGCCCAGCCGAGTTATACCCCGTCTTCCATGTCACCGCGATCACGCACCGGGCCGACGCGATCTACCAGACGCTGATCGTCGGCAAGCCGCCGCAGGAGGACCTGTACCTCGGCCGGGCGACCGAGCGACTGTTCGCACCCTTGGTGCGGATGATGATCCCGGACATGGTGGATTACTACCTGCCGGACTTCGGGGTGTTCCACAACTGCCTGTTCGTCTCGATCCGCAAGCGATACCCGTACATGGCCCGCAAGGTGATGCACGCGATCTGGGGCCTCGGGCAGCTTACGGTGACCAAGATGATCGTGGTGGTCGACGAGCACGTGAACGTGCATGACACCGACGAGGTGATGTTCTACGTCGGGGCGAACGTGGACCCGCGGCGGGACGTGGAGATCGTGGACGGGCCTGTGGATGAGCTCGACCACGCGGCCCCGTTCACCGGCGCCGGCTCCAAGATGGGCATCGACGCGACGGCCAAGGTGGCCGGCGAAGGGACTGTGCGGCCCTGGCCGACGGAGATTCGGATGGACAAGGCGATCCGCCAGCGGGTAGCAGCACGCTGGAAGGAACTGGGGCTGGGGGATATCGCCTGAACGCCGGGGTTACGAATGACAGGTTCGCTCGGCCTATGGTGAAATCGCTAGGTTCCACGCTATCAGAGTTCTTCGCCGCCGAGGAGCGGCAGGACGACTCGGACGTCGGCATGGTCTTCCGGGCCGACCAACTGGCCAACGTGGTCGCCCAGAAGGGGTTCAGATTCCTGGGCCTGCCTGGCCATGAATCGAGCCGAGTGATCCAGTTGCTCTACGAGACCTACGCCCCGAAGTACGGCGATTCCGGCGACGTCCCCTATTCGCATATCGCCGAGCCTCCGCTTCGTAAATTGTCGGCCCCCCTCACAGACGCTGTACCGCAATGCGATCTGAACCCTGGTCAGTTTCCCCCAACCGGCGAGATCGCGTTTCCGGGAATCCGAGCGAAGTCCGGGCGTAAGAGCCACGTGCCGGCGCTCAGATTCACAAACACGCCGTACTTCTCCACCCAAACCAGTTGAGAGTAAGGGGACTGGAAAGACATTCTTCCGCCGGCATCGACGGTCAGGGGCATCTGCGCCCAATCGTTCTTCTCAAAGGAATAAACCCATTGCTGGTTGCCGATGACCGCGAATGCACACTTCTGGCTTTCCACATATTCCACGTCCTGCACCCCGCCCAGAGGCGGCGTGTGCTTGGGCTTCAGCTCTGTGAACGTGTTCTCCTTGGTGTCATACAGATACGTGACCTGCTTCATGGGCGTCTTTTTCGGGTCAGCCACAACCGCTGCGTCGTCCGGCTTGGAACTCATGTAGAAAACCTTGCCCTGTCCGGCCAGGTAGCAGAAAGGCCGGCTCTCGCCTTCCATTTGCTCGGGGAACGGTTTGGACGCTTCGCGAACGAGAAGCGTGTCTTCTCGCACGTCGTCGATGCTGGTAAAGAACT
>JAQTVL010000253.1 GCA_028706835.1 Phycisphaerae bacterium
AGGCTCGGATGATGGGGATGGTGGGCGTCGTGATGGTCGCTTTGGCGGCGGTTGGGGCGGCGAAGGCCGATCTCATTTACCAGTTCGACTTTCAACCGGCCGGGGGGGCGATCTCGTCGGGATGGACGCCTGTCACCACGGGCACGATTCATTCGTCTTCCCAGGCCTACGGGTGGGACTCGAATGCCAGCCTGACCGATCGCACTCGCTACGGCACGAGCGACAACATGTTGATAGATTTTGTCATGAGCGCGCCGGGCTATTCCCCGCAAGGGCAGTTGCGTACCTTCATGGTTGACGTCCCCAATGGCAAGTACACCGTCCAACTTTGGTTCTTTGATGCTCAATTCTCCCACAACAGGAACACGGTCACTGTCGAGGGGCAGACCCCGTCGGGGTGGAGCAACTTCGACGTGCCAACGAACACGATGATCACCCACTCGTATACCGTGGACGTGGCGGACAACCGTCTGGACATCGGCATCAGCGCTTCTAGCGACAACTGGATCATCAACGGCGTTCAGGTCGATAGCGTTGTCCCCGAGCCGGCGACGATGGCGTTCCTGGCGCTGGGCGGGTTGACGATGGTCGGCGCCGGGCTCCGCCGGCGCTGGCGGGGCAGCAACTGAGGGCGCCCCCGTTGGTTTGAGAAGAACGGACGGAATTATGATGCTCATGGCCAGTGGGCATTGACCGGAGAGAAGGCGGAACGACGTAGGCGTAATCAGCCGGGGGGAACGGGCTCGGGGCGTTCGTGCCCCGAGCCCGTCCGGCTACCTGCCGGAGGGGGTCCGTCTCTGAATTCTTTCCACGGTTGCGCGCCGAAGGGCCCTCGGGTTGATGACTGTGCGTTCTCGCTCGGCTTGGGCAAAGTAGGGCGTGGTTCAAATCCACAGACACCTGGGTTACAGCAGGTAGTCGCCGCGATCCGAAAGTTGGGACGCAACGTAGGACTGAGCGGTAGAATGCGTGCAGAGGGTGAATGATGGGACGATCTGTTCGACATGCGTTCACACTGATCGAGCTATTGGTCGTCGCCGCGATCATTGCCGCCATGGTCGCCGTCGTCATGCCGGCCATCAAGAGCATCCTCACCTCCAACCAGCGGGGTCAGGCGGAGAACACGCTACGGGCCAGCCTTCTGGCGGCCCGCGCCTATGCAATGACCAACCTCGCCATCGCCGGCGTGCGGTTCGATCCGAACGGGCAGATCGTGATGATCCGCGCCAATAACCAATCCACCTACATGACCGTCGATAACTTCCGCTCTCCCACCAGGCCGCGATACCAGATGGTCGCCGTCAGCGGACGTGCCCCCGAGTCGCTGTCGGGTCCGTATCGGGTTACCAGCGGGACATATAAGACGAGCGGCGACCTGGACATCTGCACGGCCAACTGGTGGTGCAACGAGCAGTGGTTCCTCACGTGCGTGATGCTCTTCAGCCCGTCAGGCCACGGAATCCAGGCGCAGTGCATCTTCCCCAACGGGTGGTACCCATCGACCGCCGGGACGTTTGGCCGCTGGACCTACAACACCGCAGCGAACACGGGGACCGCCTACCAGTTCGCCGGCGGCGGCGGGCTGGACTGGATGGGCAATGCCAATCCAGTCTGTGGGCCGGACGTCACCACGCACATCCGGATGTACGATTACTCAGCCATTCGCGGCACCATGGGCTCCGCCGCGGTTTCGCCGCACCCGACGATCGCGAACCGCTGGTACCTGAACGGTTCCATCGCCGCCATAAAGAGCCTGATCGACTCGACCGCGACGGATTTCGTGCTGGACGTCAACACCGGCATCGTCATGCGGGCTTCCGCGGAAATGAGGGCGGACTATTGAGCCATGCTGGCACAACCCGAACGCCATTCGTCCGCCCGCGAGCGCGATGCGGCTTCACGCTGGTCGAGTTGCTGGTCGCGTGCGTGCTGCTCGTGCTGATCATGCTTGCCACGTCGTACGTGTTCGACACCACGACCACGGTCATCAGCGAAACCCAGGCCGGCAACGACGCCAACCTCGGGGCCGCGGGCATGGCCGAGCTGTTCCGCAAGGACATCCGCGGCGCGGAAACGGGCGGCTGGCTCATCTTCGGGCGGCGTGACGTCGGCAAGACCGGGACGCCGGTGTACGGCAACCGCCGGCAGCAGGAGATCGGCCAATCCGGGATATTCCGCACCGACTGGATGGAACTGATGACCGCCACCGAGCAGGCCAGCGCGGTGGACTCCCGCCTGATCTCGCAATGGACGCGGGTTCTGTACGGCCACGGCCGGTACACCAACCCGGCGGCGGTGGACGGGAACGGCCAGTCGACGTTCGCTCCGATCACGACGGACTGGGTGCTGCTGCGGCACCAGTTGCTGATCCTCGTGCAACTGCCGTTCAGTTGGGACAAGATCGAGACGGTGCAGCCCGCCATGTCCGGCATGAACGAGGTGTACACCGTGGCCCTCTATGGCGCGGGCGTGGACATCGGCGGGGACTCGGCCGGCGGGATGTGGCGGGTCGTGCGCGGGGTCCGATCCTACGGTAACCGCGACTGGCGCTGGTATTGGTACGACGCCTACGCTTGGCGCGGAAGTATCTCAACGCCGGCCTACGGCTCCACCGCCGTGGCCATCTATGAGCCGAGCTATTGGCAGGATTTCTGCTACCGCACCTACGGCACGTACAACGATCGGACGCGGTTTCAGGCGATGGCCTATTGCGCCGAGTTCAAGCTCCAGTATGCGATGCCGGAGGACCTGCGGGCCGCGGACGGCGGCGGCGTGCAGTGGCGCGATCCGCCCGCCACGACCGACAAGAACTACGCCGATTTCAACTATCGCCCGGGCGACCCCGCACATCCCAATCAGATACTGCCGGCCAATGACTCTCGCAATGCAGGCCGGCTGGTCTTCGGGCCGGGCGATCGCTGGCCGGCGATGCTCAAGGCCACCGTCCGCACCTACGATCCGCGCGACCGGCTGGACGACTGCAAGGCGTTTGACGTGGTGGTGCAGATTCCGCGCTGACGATACGGTCGATTCTTGTCGTTCCCGCCCGCAAGGGGTTACTGGAGCACGACTCAGGGAATGGAGCAACAGGTTCTCTAATTCATGGAGGCTACGAAGAATGAACAGTCTGGCGAGCATGACGGGTTTCCTGGCAGCGGCATTTCTGGGTCTACAGTTGGCCGCGGCGGCAGCCACCAGGCCGGACGCCCCGGCGGTTCCGGCTGCTGTGCAGGTATGGAACTGCGAGCCCTGGCAGACCGTATCGGTCGGCGATTTCAGCGGGGCCAATTCCCTTATCGGATCGCTCAAGCCAGTGGACCTGATTGCGGGCCGCAACGGGGTCGCCTCCGGCTGCGCGGTCGTCACACGCAATGGCGGGCCGATCGTCAACCTCAGGGCCGTGGCCGGTGATCTAACTCAGAGCGGGGGCGGCCAGGGCCGAATCGCCGCCGGCCAGGTGCGGGTGCGATTCGCCGACCTGGCCAGACAAGGGCAGAGCTGGGCGCCGCCACAACGTTTTGACCGGTTGCTGGACAAGGCCCCGGGCGAGGTGCCGGCGGTGGATCCGAAGAAGCTCGCAAGCAAATCGTTCACGCCGAGGAGCACGGATGCGGTCGCCACCGTGCCGGTGTGGGTGACGGTACGCGTGCCCGCCAACGCCAGCCCCGGCGACTACGAGGGCACGCTCTCGATTGAAGTCGAGGGGCTCGCATCCAAGGCTCTAACCGTGCCGATCAAGCTCAGGGTGTATGACTGGCGGATGCCCGATCCGAAGGACTTCCGGGTCCGGACTCTGGGTTGGATGAACCCGGAAGCCCTGGCCAAGCACTACGGCGTGCCGCTGTGGTCGGACAAGCATTTTGATCTGATGGGCAAGTCCATGGAGTTGATGCTGGAGTTAGGCAGTCGGCACATTCAGATCAACGTGACCAAGGGTTACCCGGCACAGGACAACGCCGACACGATGATCAAGTGGGTCAAACAGGCTGACGGCAGCTTCAAGTACGACCTCACGCTCTTCGACAAGTACTGCGATTTGACGGCCAAGAAAATCGGCAAGCCCTTTCCGGTGCGTCTGAACATCTGGCACGGTCCCGGCGACCGGCCCAAGGGTGACCACCCCCAGCGGCCGGTGATCGCCATCGCCTCCGCCGGCGGGGAGGCCTCCGAACTGCCCATCCCGGCCGCCCTCGGCTCCGAGGAGGACCGGGCGTTCTGGAAGCCGGTGATCGGCGAAGTCCGCGCCCGCATGGAAAAACGGGGCTGGGCCGATGCGACCGGCTGCAACTGGATCAATTACTGCGGCATAATGGTCAATCCGAAACTGATTGACATGGTCAAGGAGTTCTGGCCGGAGCACCGGTGGACGGATGTGGACCACGGGCGTGCCCGCGAGATGCCGACGACACAGAAGGGCGTAACCGTGCCGATATTCGTGCAGTCGACGGTGTGGAATGAGGGCACTCTGGACGCCTACCGGAATTGGAAGAACGGGCCCTACCCGCGGAAGTACGCCGGCTGGTTCAATCCTGGATCTGCCTTCTGCTCCCAGGCCCGCCAACAATACAACGAGGGTTCACCGCTTTGGACGCTGCGAACAAAACACGAAGAAGCCATTTTGAAGGGCAACGACGGGCTTGACATGGTCGGCGCGGACATGTTCCCCGGCAAGGACTCCAGAGGTCGATATGTTCCGGGAGAATGGTCATGGGCTGCCCAAGGGCCGAGGAACGGCACCAAAACGATACTCGGCGCCGGCGATGAAGGCTCCATCGGAACCGAGCGATTCGAGGCCATGCGCGCGGGCATACAGCTTTGCGAGGCCATGGTTTTCATCCAGAAGGCGCTGGAGGCGAAGAAACTCGGCGGCGACCTGGAGGCCAAGGCCAACAAGGTGCTCGACGACCGCGCCAAGGCTCTTGTCGCCGCATCGAAGATCGTCGATGCAAAGCAGAAATTCTCGCCGTGGCGGATCGACCTGGACGAATACGCCAAGGACTCGTTCCGGCGCGACAGCGAGCTCTTCGCGATGGCCGCCGAGGTGGCCAACGCGACAGCCGGGAAATAGACGAGCAGGGGAAGGATAGACTATTAAACGCGCTCTCCTGCCGCTGGTTGCGAGTCTGACCCTGGCCTTGCCGGGCGCACGCGCTGACGTCCGACTCAGCCCCCTATTTGCCGACAACATGGTCCTGCAGCGGGACAAGCCCATTCGGGTCTGGGGCCTGGCCGACCCTGGCGAGGAGGTCAAGGTGTCCCTAGCCGGCAAGCAGGCGTCCGGCAAGGCGGGCGAGGAGGGGCGCTGGTTCGTCGAACTTCCGGCGATGGACAAGGGGGAGAATCTGGAGATGGTCGTTGGCGGAAAGAACACCGTCACGCTGAAGAACATCGTCATGGGCGACGTGTGGGTCTGTGGGGGGCAGTCCAACATGAACATGCCGATGAACTTCTATCCCCGCGATGCGGGGGCAGCCGCGGATATCAAGGCGGCGGACCTACCGCATATCCGGCGGGTCAAGATCAATGGGGGTGTGCTCTCGTTCTTCCCCGAGGAGCACGCTCCGGTCCAGACGCCATGGAAGGCGTGCTCACCACGGACCGCTGGCGAGTTTACGGCGGCGGGGTTCTATTTCGCCCGCGAAGCGCAGGCCAAGACAAACGTGCCCATCGGTCTGTTGGACGTCAATCGCGGAGGAACGATTGCGGAGGAATGGATGCCGGTAGGTGTTGCCGACGAGGACGCCCAGGCGCTGCTGAACGGCGCCGGCGTGAAGGGCGGGCTGTGCCTGGTGATCGGCGCGAAGAACGCCTCACTGGCCACGGCGCTGGCGGAGACGAGTGCGCTCTATGTGCAGGCGCTACAGCCGGATGTCAAGTTGGCGGCGGCCTGGGGCCGGACGGTGGCCGGCTCCACCAACCGGGAGAGCGTCGGTATCAGGAACGCGGCGTTTGAGGCCGATCACTACGGCTCGGACCTGTTCAACCTGATCGTGGTGGAAGATGCATCGGCACTGGGCGTGGCCAAGCCGGCCGATCTTTTCCGTGTTCTGACCCCCCGAGGCTGCGTGGCCTTCCGGATCGCCCCGGCGGGGTTTGAGGCCGAAGCAAAGGCACTCAAGGCGACCTGCCTGTCAGCCGGACCGTTCCAGTACATCTTCAAGAAGCCGGTTCAGCCGGTCAAGTGGAAGCCTGCGCCTTTCGCAATCAAATGGAGCGCCGGGCCGAGATCCCAATGGGTGGCCGGATACGGCAGTTTCGCTTCCGGCGTCGGCAGGTTCTTCTATCGGGAGTGGATGGAAGTTGCGGGCGCACAGTGCAAGAAGGGGCGCCCCCAGTTGTTTGCCCCCGACGAGCACAACGGGCGCATGCTCTGGACGCTGGAAGAGCCGATCGGGGCGCCGATATCAACGGGTTTGGCTGCGGACAACGAGGGACGCCTGTTTACCTTCACCGGCGACGGCAAGTTGGTGTGTTTGGATGCCGACACAGGGAAACAGCGCTTTGTGCTGATGGAAAAGGGCGCGGGGGGGGGCTGGATTGGGGTCTACGACAACGACAGGTATGTCTTTGCCTGCGGAAAGGTCTTCTCCGCCGAGGACGGGAAGTTGCTGTGGACGCTTCCCCCTGTGCCGGGTATTGGTCTGCCGGATTGTTCGGTTTTGCCCTATTGTAGGTACAGGGTGGGACCTCTCGAAGTAT
>JAQTVL010000254.1 GCA_028706835.1 Phycisphaerae bacterium
CAGGTCGTGATCGTGCCACAGTAGTCCGTCCAATCACAATAGCGCTGCCCCGCAAGATCGGTGTGGATGGGAATTGTCGCGCTTGAAGGATAGTTGCTCAACGAGGCGAACGGGCACGCAGGATCGTAGTTGCCGGATGGCGCGTTTGGCGAGCTAACGATGAGGGTGTTGCACGCAGGGCCTCCCGTGTAGGTCACGCGCAAAAGCTGCCGCGCCGAAGTGACGGCCGTGATCGCGGCGGGGGCTTCGAGTTGAGCGGTGGGTTCGCCAGCCATTGTCGGTTCCGTCTGCTAACAGCCTGCGTTACTGAGTTGCCATTTGCGCGATCGGGGGAACCACGTGCCCCACACGTACTTCCCCGACGGGAACGAGCTGCCGCTGCTCATCAGCGACCCGTTATCCTCTCCGGCGTGGAGCGTGCAATTGTTGCCCGTGTCGGCAAGCGGGTCGCCGTCCCAGATGGATGCCGCCGCGGAACTCTTCGCCGTCAGCGCGGCATCGAGTTTCATTTGCAGCGTCACATTGCCATGCGGATTGCCGAGCCGCACCAGGGCCCACTTCTTGCCCGTGCCCTCTTCCTTCCACAGCACCTGGGCCGCGCCGCTGGGCAAGAGCGTGAGTTTGGTGGCATCATCGTGCGTCACGTCCGCGTAGTCGTACCACGCCAGACCGCTCGTGATCTCGACCTGCACCGCCGCGAGGCCTACAAACCGGCCCCAGCCGATCTTGCCCGAGGGGACAGCCTCGAGCAGGACACAGAACTTGCCGTCGTGGGCGGGAAACTGCGGGGCCACGCCCTTGAATCCGAAGTCCTCCTTGAATGCGGACAGATTGTCGGTCGGCGTTGGTTGAGTATTGGCCACGCCCAGGATATGGCCAAACTCGCGATCGGCTCCCGAATCGTTCTGGACCAGGTACACGCCATACGGCCGCGGCCGAGCTCGCCTGCCTCTGCCGGTATGGTCTCGCTGCGCGCGGATCCACGGCAGCGACTCGATCAGCTCGGCCATCAGGTGGGCCGGGATCCTTAGCGGATCGCCAGGGTTCGGTTTGCGGTAAGGGTCGCCGGCCATCCTAGATGGGTCCTATTCCGATACCCAGGAGCGCGAAGTTCGCGGGGTCGTAGACTCGATCGACGTGGACGCACCGCGGCCTTTTTACGGTGCGCTTCGCCGTGCTGTCGTATACCGACTCGTATTCGACCCACCAATGCTGCCATCCCACCACGTTGATGCCCGTGATCTCACCCACAGTGGCGTTGGTGATGCTGTCTTGCTGGGTGAAGCGAAACGTCAGATCCGCGTAGTTCGGGTCGCTGCTGGACTGACCGCCAGTCGCTCCGTCGAAGCGGACTTCGCCGGCCGGGAACCCACGGAACGGCGACGCGTTGGTGTGCTTGGCCAGCGCCTTGAGAATCTGGGAGTACGCCGGGAACGCGGCCGCCGCAATGGGAATCTTGCGCTCCTCAGTCCACTTGAACTGCGGGATGGCAATCTCGCATCCTTCTACGTCGTCTCCGTTGACGCCGATGGCCCCCTTGTGGTCCGTGGCCGTTTCGCCAGACTTCGGGTAGCTGGCAATGTGCTCCTTTGCCTGGGTGATCGTGGCTGTGGCGTCGCCCGTGTCGAACGACCACTTGACTTCGGCCATGGGCTGCGTTGGGCCGTAGGTCGTAGTGACGTCCCAGATCTCGTGGCCGACCGGATTGATCTCGACATTCTGCCGCCACAGGCCGGCGTACATGGCCGGCGTGTTGCTCAACGCGTAGGCGCGGGCCATGCCGTCGTCTGAGGTGCCGCGGACCTGGTTCTCCAGGATGATGGATTGCGGATTTTCCCGCATCCGCCTACTGTTCGGGCGTTCGCTCCATTTTATGTCCATGCTAGGCAAACCGCAGGCCGACTTTGTCGGCGATGTTGGTTAGGTGTCGTTCAATTCGAGTCATCCATTCCAAGGCTTTGTCGGGAGACAAGGCGGCCGACTTTCCCGCGCCTTGCTGCGATGCGGCTTTGGCTTCGTCGCCTTGGCGGGCGGCATCCCGCATGGCGTCGAGCGTGATGGCGTGATCGCGCGGGACGCCCCGATATCGCTGGCGGAACTGCCGGGCCGCAGCCTGGGCGGCGCGCAAGCTGGCTTGAGTGGCTCCGGATCGGCCTCCCGGGATTTCGGCCGGCGATTTGCCGATGGTGCCGAGGGCCGCGGCTGCGCCCGCAGGGCCGCCGAAGGCCGCCAGGGCCGTGCCGGCCGCGGCCGCAACTTGGGCCAGGCCGCTCATGGCTTTTCCGGCCGCCTTGCTGGCGTCGGCCAGCGAGCGAATGGGACCATTCGCGCCAAGTAGCCCCAAGGACGCGCCGAATCCGCCAACAATGCCAGGCTTGTCGGATTGGTCGATCTTCTTCGCGCGGGCGTCGAACAGCCGATTGACCAAGCCGACGTCGCCGCCTGATTCTTGAGCCCGTTTGAGGGCCTGGGCCCGCTCTTCTTCCAAGAGGGCACGCTCGCGGGCCTTGCCGGTCAACGTGGCCTCGATGTTGGCTCGCCGCAGCTCCGCGGCGTTTTGCTCGTTGACCGATTTCGTCTTGACCGCTTGTTCGGCCTCCCGGCGCCGGAGAGCGTCTTCCGGCGACGTGCCGCGGGCCTGGGCCTCGGCCGTGGCAAGTTCCTTCTCGATCGCCGTCCGGGCCTTGTGGAGCGCTTCGCCGGTCAAGGTGCCCTCGGCGACGATCTTCTGCAGCTCCAGGTCGGCGATCTTCTTCTCGGCGGCCTGGCGGGCGCGGATGTTGGCGATTTCCTGCTTGAGCGCTGCGTCCAGCAGGCCGGTGGGCAGCCCCGGTTCTTCTTTTTCATAGCGTGCGCGGGCCGCCTCGCGCTGTTCCGGCGTGGCCCCTGCGAGATTCACTCCGCTGGCTGCCGCCCACTCGTCGAATGTGCGGGCCTTCTGGGTGCGCGCCTCGGCCACGCGTCGGTCGTGGTCGATGCGGGCCATGGCGATCTCGCGCTCGTACGGGTCGGTCATCCCTCCCGCCTGGGCCCGGCGCAGATCCCCGCCGAACAGCCGGCGGGCCTCGCGCTCCTTGGCCGCGGCGGCATTAATCCCGGCCCACAGGCCGCGTCCGATCTGCTGGCCGACCATTTGAGCGGGGGCCACCAGGCCGCCGTAGATGGCATTGGCCAGGCCAGTGCCCACCTTGGTCACCCGGCGGGCCGCGACGCTGGCGAGTTGTGCGTCGATCAGCGCAATATCCCTCTTGATGCTCTCGACTTCTGTCTTTGCCGATTCGCCAGCATACGGAATCATCGACTCGAAGACGCCGGGGGGCTTCCACGTCGCCAACTTCATTTCAAGTTCGCGCCGTTTCTTCAGCAGCTCTTCGCGTTCGCGATCGTATGGCGTCTGCTCGACCATGGGCGCGGCTGGCAGCGGCTTGGGTGCCACACCCGCCGCGTCGGCCAATCGCTGAAATCGATCGCTCAACTCGCGCTGGCGGCTCATTGTGGCGTTGAGCCTGCTGTAGGCGTTGTCGAGGCCCAGGAGCTTGTGGGAGAGGTCGAGGACCGATTCTCCCATGCCGATCCCCTGCAGCTTCGCGTTGGCAAACACGGCCGCCAGGGCACCGACCGAGAGAATGAGGCCGCCCATCATCAGACCGACCTTGAGCAGGAACGGCCCGACCATCGCGAGCGCCATCCTGAGCCCCGCCCAGGCGAAGCCGAACAGATGCAGGGCGGAGGCAGCTTTGAACAGTAGGGGGCCGATCACAAATAAGACGGCGCTAACCTTGGTGACCGTCCAGGCCAGGCTGAGCATTGCCCCGCCGGCCTCTGTGGCCTTGCCGAGCGCGTACAGCCCGGCCCCGGCGACCGTGGTCTTGACGGCCAGGTTGGCGAGGTTGGATATGATGACGGGATTGGCCTGGGCCCACTCCTTGAACCGTCCGAGAAGGCCGGAGAGTTGGCCCGCGATCGGAGCCAAGGCCGGGGCGAGTGCGCCGCCGACGGCCGCGGACAGGTCCAGGAGGTTGCCTTTCAACCGCTTCCACTGGTTGGCCAGGCTGTCGGCGGTGCGCGCCGCGTCGCCGATCGCCCCCTGGCTGGCCATGGACCTGCGAATGATCGACACCCGGGCCATGACTTTTTCCGACTCGCTGACGTCGACCCACGCTTTGCGAATGCCAAGGGCCCCCAGCTCGGCCTCCAGGGCCGTCTGCTTGATATTGATGCCGAACTGGTCGAGCACTTCGGACGAGCCGGACAGGGCCGAAAGGAACCGCTGGGCAGATTCCTCGTCGCTTTTATTGAAGAAGCTCCCGAGGTCGATCGTGAGGGCCTGCATCTCGCGCGACATTTTGGCGGCCTCGTCCGACCCGAAACCCAGCCCCACGAAAAACGCTTGGTAGGCGGATATCGAGTCTCGAATCGTGGTCGCCGATCGGCCGACGCGGTCGGAGAGAGCGTCGATCCAGGCGCTCGTGGCGCCAGCCTGCTCGCCGAACACGGCCCGGTACTTGCTCAGCGTCTCGGCCGCGTCCGAGGCGGCCTTGATGGTGGGGACCAGAGCGGTCAAGGGCGCGGTCCCTAGCACGGCCAGGCGTTTTCCCAGGTTTGCAATGCCGTCGCCGATGCGGTTGAACAGGTTGCCAGGATTCATGGCCGCTGCGAAGGACCGGGCGAAGTCCAAGAGGCCTCGCCGGGCGGTAATCAGTCCACTGAGCAGGTTTTCCTGTTTGAGGTACAGCTTTACGAACGCGCGGCCGGCGGCAATGTCCGAGGCGGGCATGGGTTGTTACCTACTGGTCTTGAGCGTTTGCCAAATCGCCGGGTCGTAGGGCACGGGATCCATGTCGTCGTCATCCTCCGCGCCGCCGCCCCAGAAGTCGGCGCGGGCTTTGGCCATCAGGATCAGCTCGCGGAGGGTCCGGGGGTCGGGGTCGACTCCGACGATGCCGGCGCACTGGTAGCAGAGGAGGAGCGGGTCAGGAGCTGGCGGATCTGCTCGTCCATTTCCTGTTCCATCATGCTGAGCAGCTTCCCCTCCAGACTCGGATCCCCGATCTTCCCCAGCGCCATCTCCGTCCCCTTCTGCCGGACGCGGATCATCAGGTCCGCGGCCTTCAGGACCACCACCCGCTTCCGGCTCGGGGTAAAATCCGCGATGGCGCCCATCAGGGCGGCCGTCGCCTCCTCGATCGCGTCGCCCACGAGGCCTTCGCCGAACTGCGCGTCGGACAAGCCGACCTTGTGGGCCTGCTCTTGGCACAGGAGCCACAACACGTCAACGAGGAGCACTGGGTCGTCGGCCAGTCGCTCGTATACCTCGCCTGTCGTGTCGAGGAGGTCCACGTCGCGGGCTGCGCGAACGGTCTTGACTGTGGCCGTGTTGACGTTGAGTAGCCACTCCCGGCCTTGGCTATCTTTGAAAGCGCGCATCAGGTCGTCGCATCCTCCATACTGAGAACCTTGATCGTAGCGTTGTTGGTCGCGTCGTTGTGCGACACGGCGAACGTAGTGATGGGGTTGCCGGTGTAGATGTTGGTGGCGCCGCCATCGATGTCGGTCACGATGGGCTGGTTGGCCACGAGGTCGATTTGCGCGATGACGGTGCCCGAGGTGTCCTTGCAGGATATCGAGCCTACGGCCGCGCTCGCTGCGTCGGTGAACTCGAGCGACACGGCGATCAGGCTGGCCGCGTCGCCGTCGATGTTGGCGTTGACGGAGGTCTGTTTGGACACTATGACGCCCGACGTGGCGGTGGCCGGGAACTCGTCGCCGGCTCCGCCCTCGAGGGCCAGGTTGTCGTCCGTAAAGGTCCCCGCGGCGCCATAGCGGCAATAGTTGGCGCCGCCGGAGGTCCAGAACACGTCGAACGTGCCGTCGGTCAGGCCGTGGCCAGCGGCGAGGCTGGCCGACGCGCTGTCGGCGTCGGTGCCGGTCCACGCCACCACGGCCTCCACGTTGGCGGCGGGGACCGTTTCCTCGTAGGGGTTCGGGTGGCTGCCGGTGCGCGAGATCCGCTTGTCGATCGTCACGCCCCCGAGCGATACGTTAATGGCATAGGTGGCAGTGGGCATGTTGACCCTCTAACTATGGGATGGTTTGGTGGTAAGGCGTTGGTTTCCTGGCGGTGACTCTTAGGCGATCGTGGCGTCGCGGTCGTCGTTGTTGGGTTTGGCGGTGAAGTTGTAGCTCATCTCCTTGCCGTGCGGCTCGGACTTCTTATAGCTGACGATCATGTCGCCATCGAACCTGGTGGTCCCGCTGGAGAAGTCAACCAGCTTGATGGCTACCGGGGTGCCAGCGGCTGCGGCAGTCTTGAGCGACGATAGGCTGGTGTCGTCGCTCTTCTCCTGCATCTGCCAGTCGATACTCACCATGCGGCCGGTCACGCGCGAGTATTTGATGGGCGGGTTGGCGCCGCTGCCGCGCTCGCTGGTATCGCCCTCCTCGTGCTCGATGCCCAGGTTGACGTCGCGGACGTTGGTCAACTTGGTGGCGGCCGTGCTTCCTTTGGCGCCGTAGTAAATCTCGCCCTCAAAGGACATTTTGCGAACTGCCATGGTTTTCTCCTTGGTATCAGGGTCGGATGGTTCCAATCCAGAGGCCGGCGAAACGCGGGGCCGCGGCTTCCAGGGCGGGCAACATGAACGGGCGGCGCTCGAATCTCTCACGGCGGCCGGCAACGCGCCCGGCTCGTT
>JAQTVL010000255.1 GCA_028706835.1 Phycisphaerae bacterium
AGCGAGGAAAAGCCGATCGAGCGGTTCAGCTCGGCCACGCTGGAGCGGATCGACTTGCAGCGTGCGTCGGCCAAGCTGATCGTCAAGACATCGGCGAACAAGACCGCGACGATCCCGTGCGTGAAGGAGCCGCTGGCGTCCAACGCCGCTGGCCAGGCGGAGGCGTGGTTCGTGTCGCTCTACTCGCCCTGAGGGGCGACAGTCAGATTTCACGGTCAGATTTCACCCCCCCACCCCACCTTTGAAATCTTCCACGAGTTGATTGATTTCCTCCAGAATTATTCATCCCACAACAACTTCGTAAGTAACTGCCACACAATTACTTGTGATTTATCAAGGGAATCTCACCCCTCGCCGGCCCCTCGAATTCTGCTCATTTGGACCGCGATTCGATCACCACGTGGAAGAACTCTTCCACCACGTGAAGGAATTCTTCCATTTTAGATCTCACCGCGAGCATGATATGGCTGCTATTATCGGACGTGTATCATTCCCGGCATGGGCCATTTTCCTTCCCAAGGGCCACCCGCCACCTGCCCTGAGGGACGCCGAAGGCGAAGACAGTCAGAAGTGGGGCCTAATGAGTATGGTTTCCCCCCCGGAACATGTTTCCGGTCAATAGTCCTTACCCAGTTCGTCGTCACTGATCCACTTGTACACGCCACCATTTTCCTCAGCGATCTTCTTCATGAGTCTTTCGGCCACACGGGCGTCGTTCCCGAACGCGATCGTGTTGATGTGCATCTTCTTGCCTGCATTCAATTTCCGCAGCGTATTCAGGGTCTCAGGCGGGAACAGCCCATCGGTAAGGAAGTAGATAGTTGCGGGGGACCCATCAGCCAACTTAAATGCTCTTTCCAACGCCTGACGCGGGTCGGTTGCGCCGCTGTCGGAAGCCGGGTTGATGCCCTTCACCCATTCCTTAAATGCCGCCTTATTGTCGGCGGTGGCATCGTGAAGTTTGCTTTGACCGCCGATTTCAAGTTCCATCGGTCGGCCATCAGCGAACATAATCACCTGGAACTGCTGTTTGGCGGCCAACTCGCCCACTGAACGGACCAGTTCCGCCTTGACGAAATCGAACGTCCGCAGCATTGAGCCAGACTTGTCGACGACATAAATCACCGTGGGCGTCATGCGAATTGTTGACAAGACACCGAAAAAGGCAACCTTCTTTTCGTCGGGGGCAGCATCCTCTCGACCGATCTCACCAAGTTCATTCAGTCGCAACTTGGCTACCATGACCTGTTGCGGGTCCCCCGCCGGAGCCTTGACCACGCCGGAATAATGAAATCTCGCCCGCTCCAGTAGACGGGCGCGGGTTTCCGCGTCGAGTGACAAGCCCTTCTGTTCATTCTTGGATAGTCCATACAGAGCTTCAGCGAACATGAAGGTAGCTCGCGCCTGATCGGACTCGCCGAGGGCCTTCCTCAGCGGCTGGAGGGCGGCAAAGTGAACACCATCGAGGTATTGGAGGCCCCCCTCGGGGTTTCCGCCATAGCAAATCCACAACAGAGCCAGTTGCACGGCGGCAACCGTGTCTGCCTTCGCGGCCCCCGCCTCAAGAGCAGCCGCTCGCTGCTGCGCAACACCCAGGGCCTTCGCAGCAAGAACGCACTTCTCAAATTCGGCCTTCTTTGATGCCGGGCAGAGCGGTTCGATCTTGCCGCAAACTTTCAGTGCCTGGTCGCCGTGCCCCAATTTGAGGAGGAGTCGCGCCAACTGCAATCCGGATTCCGCCAGTTCGTCCGCAGGCGTGCCGCGAACGGCACCTGGGCTTCCCGCAAGAGCTTGGCACACGTACAGGTCCCAATCCATCACGGCCTGAAGATGACGTGGGTTGTCAGCGTCTATCCCCTGAACGAACTTCGACCGTAGCGAGGAGATTCTGGGCGTTTCGTCGGGCGGCGGGCTGCCCTTCAGAGTCAGATCCCGCATCGCCAGAAGAATCTGCCTTGCAAGGCCAGGTTCTTCCTTCGCTAGCGGATACGCCCTTACGAGCTCGACGATCAGTGAGCCAGCAGCGTTATCCTTGATTGCCTTGGTTACCCGGCCTCCATAGACCGCCTCGAACGTCTCAGTGTCTTTGGCGGAAATCAGCAACGGGTAACCATCGTTGGATTTGCTGGGTTCGAACGGAATCGGCGAAGTTCCGAACCATGTGGTCAGTGATTTTAGCACCTGAACATCTTCCTGATCGAAGGCTCGAATGACGGGCTGACTTGTGGGCGGTTGCACCGCTTTCGTAGGGTTTACTCCCAACGGCACACGATTGGGCGGACTGCTCTCCGGAGATGCCACAGCAACCGCGGGAGGTCTTGTCGTTGCTGGAGGGCGCGCGATGGATGGCGGCGACGTGGCTTCAATTCCGGCGACTGTTCCGTTCGTGTTGCGAATTATCTTCACCCTCATGCCAGGGCGAAGGTCGGACACGGTGCATGCGGCGCCATCGAAAGACACATTAATGACGTTGGCGACAACGACTTCCTGTCCGGTCGAAGTTACTTTGACCGTTAACGTGCCATCATTGTCAATGCCTACAACAGTGCCTGAAATGGCAGGTTGAGGAGCCGGAAGCGTTGGCGCGCGAACGGGCCCCCCTCCCGAAAAAATCGAGCCAGCGAACGCAGATCGTGCAAACGGCAGAATGGCCAAAATGACTGCCGCGGCTAGCTTTGCTGCCATGATGCACCTCCCCAATAAGGGACTGTGATACAGGTCGAGATAATCAGGTTTCTCATTCGATGTCCACCCACGACCAGAGAGAGGTCGCCCATGTGTGATTATAACGCGTGCCGCGTGTTCAACAAGGATTTCCGAGAAGCCGAGCGCGGGAAAGCGGGGCCTTCGTCCCACGCACTCCAAAGCCGGGTACGCCCGCCGGTCGCGGGCGTCCGCTTCATTCTCACCGCAGCGCCACGCGGGCGCGGCTCTTGAACTTCGCTATCCGCACCGTCTCAGTGGCGGGGTTGTAGACGTCGCGCTCGACGATCACTGGCTTGAGTGGCGGCGGGTGCAGCAGGCGAATCCCCGCCGCGCCCGGCTGGCAGTCGCCGCGTCTCTTCCCCCTGCTCCGTCGCCGACGATAGCACCCACACGCCCACAGCCGGCGTCGCGCGTTCTACCGTGCGTAGGCCTTCATGTCGCCCGAGAAGTCGATGATCGTCACTTCGTCCGGGCCGAGCACCCAGGCATCGTGGCCGGGCGGGATGACCGCCGCATCGCCGCCGCTCAGTTCCATCTTCGTCCCGTCGTCCATCGCGATCATCAGCCGGCCGGTCACGATGTACTGGACGTGGCGCGCCTGGCACGAATCGGTCTTGCCCATCGGCTTGACGTCGCGCGACCACCGCCAGCCCGGCTCGAGCGTGATCCGGGACACCACGACCCCTCCCAGCCGCACCTGCTGAAGTTCCCCGCTGCCCAGCGAGCGCGACTCGTCCGGTGAGTTGAGGCTGCGTCGGAGAATCTGTTCCGTTTCGACCTGTGTAGCCATGGCCTGACCTCCCTCCCCCTGGTACGGAATTATAGGAGGCCCGCGTGAATCCTCTCCGCCACCTCGCGCGGCGACGCCGTCGCTGTCAGGTCGATCCAGCGGACGCCGGGGAACCGCCGGAACCACGTCCGCTGGTGCTTGGCGAACTGCCGCGTCGCCACCTTGATCTGCTCGACCGCCTTGGTCAGGCTCAGGCGGCCTTCGATGAAGTCGATGATCTGCGCGTAGCCCAGCGACTGGCGGGCCTGGAGCGACAGGCCGGCCGGCTCCGTCAGCAGCGCCGCATTCAGGTGATGCTCCCACAGCCGCATGGACATCAACGGAGGTTGTGAGTTCATCTGGGGTCTACTTCTTCTTATCTCGCCGATGGTTCGCCCACGTGGCGCTCTGCTCAAGCAGCCGCTCGCCCTCGTCGCGGTTCGAGCAGCCGGTGTCCAGCATCAGCAGGCCCGGATCGAGCTGCCGCACCAGCGGCTCGACGTTTTGCCAGGGCAGCGAGATATGCACGATCCTGCCGGCAGCCTGGATTTGCCGGTACAGGTCCAGGTGTCCTGGACCGTTGGGCGGCTCGCCCGGCGCGGGCGTGTACTGGACGACGCGGAGGTACGGCAGCGACAGTAGCCGCGGCAGGTGCTGGCGGGCGTTGCCGCCGTCGAGGTGGTACCACAGCGCGCCATGCTCCTGACCATACACGTCCAACTCCGGAACCACGAACCGCTCGAACATCGCGGGTGAGAGCATGCACGAGACGTCGGATTGCGTCGTTGTGAACGGCTCGGGCGCCCAGAACGCCATCCAGCCGGCGTTGCCATACCAGAAATCGTGGCGCGCCCGCATCAGGGACTGGAACTCCCGGCGAACGCGAAGCTGATCCTGCGCCCCCGCCAGGATCGCGTCGGCCAGCCAGTCCGGATGGTCCATCATCGCCAGCATGAACGCCTCGGTGCCCATCTGCATGGAGAGCAGATCGTTGGCCGGCAGCCCCCCGGGTTGGCCCACCAGGAACTCGTTGCGCCCAGCCGCCTCGCACAACGCCAGCAGCAGCGCGCGGTACTTCTCGACCCAGACGCTCCCGGGGTCGTGCCGGAACGGCGCGGGCCGGCTGAAGTCGACCGGCCGAGTCTCGAACCAGATCGTGGCCGGGTCGAACTTCGGCGTGCCGCCGAGGCAGAGCACCCAGTTGGCCATGAGCAGCGACGAAGGTACCGCCTCGCCGCCAAACCATGTACTCGCCAACTTTCGTTGCACCACGGCGACGCGGTGGGCGGGGTCCAGCCAGCGGGCCTCATCCTCCGCCGGGGCCGGCACGGGCGGGGGCGAGGTTGCGGCCCGCGGCGCCTCGACCGATATGCAGGGGCGGTCCAGCATCTCGCCATGCCAGAGGGCGGCCAGGCGCCGCTGAGCGGCCGGCCAGTCCTCCTTCCACTTCATGGGGTTTGTCGGGCCGATCTCGCGGCCGGCATCTACCGGCAATCGGTTTGCCCTGTCGGCGTGCGTTGGGTCAATCATGCGTTATCTTTCTGTCTGGGCATCGCGAACACGGTGTAGGGGCCTGTTGTCCGGCGGCGCCTCATCGCTGTGCGGCTTCGCCAGGCCGAACACCAGGTAGCATACCGGCTTCTCGCGGATCGCCGCCAGGAGTTTATCCGGCAGCATTTCCTCCCAACGGACCTTACGCATACTGGGGCATGGTTCAGATCAGGGTAACAGCGGGACGCGCCCTGTTTGTAGTGACGCCGTAAGGCGTTTCCTGAAATGCCCTTACGGGCACACTACGAACAAGACCGCCGCTTCCAAAGTCCTGATTTGAACCATGCCGAAATCCGTGGTCGGTCTGCATTTCTTCGTCCCGGTCGAACTGTAACCCAGGTGTCTGTGGATTTGAACCACGCCAGAAATGCCCGTCGGAATCCTCGCGCGGGCAAGAACGCCGACGGCCCGGCTGTTTGGCGGGGGGACTGCGGGAGCGGTTGCTGTGGACGAGCAACGCCGAAGCGGCTATGGTGGGGCTGCGGCAACGGACCCGTGGGCAGAAGGCATTGCGAGAATGCCCGGGCGAAAACGACCGGCCCATACTGTCTTAAAGGCCCCGTGAGGAGGATAGAAGATGAGGATTCCTGTGGCGATTCCGATTCTCACAACCGTGGCGTCTGTGGCTTTGCTGGCAGCGCTGGCGCCGGCTGCCGAGCCAGCGACCCAGCCCGGAGACGTCAAGACCGTGACCGTTCCGGACCGTAAGTCGCCGGAGCCGGAACCGCGAGGCAAGCCCTATCCGGTGCCGGCTACCAAGTGGGAACAACGGCCGGTGCTGTGGGGCTGGACGTGCGAACTGGCGGACGGATCGGCCTTGGCCTTTGGCGGCGTTCATCAAACCGCCGACGACGGCAACCCGCACACCAGCATCAGGGACGCAGGCCAGTGGAAGCCGATCATCGACGAGCTTCGCAAGGGCAATCCGCTCCAGAAGCAGTTCAGCCAGGTGCGCGAACTCCGCAACGCCTGCAAGGATGCGCTGGCCAAGGCGCGGCACATCTACTTCGAGGGCAAGACAGCCGACGAGGAGGCTAAGTTGCTCAGGGCCAGTGTCGCCCCCGCGGTCGAGAAGCTCACCACTGACCTGGCCAGGCTCCGCGAAGAATTGAAGGGTCGGACCAGTGAGGGCGAGTATGAGGCCGGCCAAGTTGCCTTCGCCCTGGCGCACATCGATGCCGCGACGGCCCAGATCAAGCCCTTTGGCCCGCAGGTTTCCCCCGAGCAGATGGCCACCCTGCGGAAGGCCCAGATCGAGCTCGAGATCGCCGCCGAGGCCTTTGACGCCGAGCCCCCGCCGCGGGCCCTTTCCCGAATCGCCTTCGACCCGAAGTCCAATCTCTTCGTCATCTTTGGCGGCGAGCACATGGACTACGCCACCAACGACCTGTGGGTCTTCGATCCCGCCAAGCGCCGCTGGTTCCAGCGTCACCCTGCGTCCGCTCCCGAGCCCCGCTTCGACCACCACTTCGACGCCCTCGGCGACGGCCGGCTCGCGATGCGCGGCGGCTGCACCTACGAGCCCGGCAAGGGCTACATTCACGTCGGCCCCGATCGCTGGCTCTACGAGGTCGCCAAGAACGCCTGGTCCGCCGACGGCCACCAGCAGAAGGCCGTCCCCGCCGACACACGGTCCGCCCGTTATTGGCCGCCCGCCGGC
>JAQTVL010000256.1 GCA_028706835.1 Phycisphaerae bacterium
GGGTTGCATTCTACGGCCTCCCTCCTATCATGGCCAATGTTGTTCCAGAGGCTGAACGCTGAAAGCTTCCTTGCTGATCGCTGCCTTCTATGACCAGACTACAGATCGAAAACCTGACCCGCCGCTTCGGCCCCGTCACCGCCGTCGACGACATGAGCCTCGTCGTCGAGCCCGGCGAGCTGTTCTTTCTGCTCGGCCCCAGCGGCTGCGGCAAGACCACGCTCCTGCGGATGCTCGCCGGCTTCGTCGCCCCCGACGCCGGCCGCATTCTGCTCGGCGACGAGGACGTCACCGACCGCCCCGCACACCGCCGCAACTGCGGCATGGTCTTCCAGAACTACGCACTCTGGCCGCACCTGTCCGTCGCCGAGAACATCGCCTTTGGTCTGCGGGTCCGCCGCCTCCCGGCCGCCCAGCGCCGCGATCGCGTCGAGGAGATGGTATCCGTCGTCCAGTTGACGGGCCTTGCCGATCGCCGCCCGGCCCAGCTCTCCGGCGGCCAGCAGCAGCGGGTCGCGCTCGCCCGGGCCCTGGCCATCAAGCCCGCCCTGCTCCTGCTCGACGAGCCCCTGTCGAACCTCGACGCCAAGCTGCGGATCGAGATGCGAACCGAGATCATCCGCATCTGCCGCGCCACCGGCGTCACCGCCGTCTACGTCACCCACGACCAGAAGGAAGCCCTATCCATGGCCGACCGCCTGGCGGTCGTGCTCGCCGGCCGGATCGTCCAGGTAGGCCAGCCGCAAGAGGTCTATCGCCGCCCCGCGAACCGTTTCGTCGCCGACTTCATCGGGCGAACGAATTTCATCGCCGCCACCGTGCAATCCGCCGACGCCGCAGGCCTGCACCTCCAAACCGCGATCGGCCAACTGGTCTCGAAGCCGGGTCCAAGTGGCACGGGCATCCTGCCCGTGAAGAGTAGCACGGACATCTTGCCCGTGAATTCCCAGGGCCGGCCCGGCCCTGAAGACCATGGGCGGGACGCCCATACCACGCCCGTCGTCTGCTCGCTCCGTCCCGAGACGATCCGCCTGCTGGCCAACGGCCAGCCACATGACGGCGTAAACACGTTCCCCGCCGACCTGGTCGAGACGGTCTATCTCGGCGAGATCGCCCAGCACACGCTCCGCCTGCCCGACGGCACGACTCTGGACGCCTACGAATTGCACCCGCGTTTCGTCGGCGTCGCAGGCCAGGCGACGAAGGTCTTCTGCCAGATCGACCCCGCCGACGTGCAGGTCCTGGCCGAGTGAGGAAGAAATGCGGAATGTGGAATTCGGAATTCGGAATGGGCAAGTGCGATTCCGGCCTGCATCGGCCTCTTCGCCGTTTGTGGGGTGCGGTGTCGAGGCCGCCGCAGGCGGTCGAGGCTCCGCTTTGGGCGACGCGAGGTGCCACTGTCACCCGTCAACTGACGGATCGGGTGCCATGCCTGCGACGGCTGTCTTGTCGCAGGCATGTCTTGCTCGCGCGGGCATGGCTGGCCCGCCGTCCAAAACGACCGGACGGCGTTCCAGCCATGGCACCCATCACATGACGGCTGATAGAGCAACGGGTATGTCTTCCTGATTCCGAATTCCGAATTCCCGGACGCCCATGACTAACCACCGCTCCAACCTGCTCGTCTCCCTCCTGACGCTCCTCGCGATCGGCCTGCTGCTCGGCGTGCCGTTCGTGCTCCGGCCGCACTCGGCCCGCGTGGACTACTTTGAGGAACTCGTCATCGTCAGCCCGCACGACGAGAGCGCCAAGATCGAATTCGCCCGCGCCTTTTCCGCCTGGCACTACAAGCACTTCGGCCAACCGGTCAAGTTCGTCTGGCCGGCCATTGGCGGCTCGGGTGACATCACCCGCTACGTTGAGAGCAACTTCGCGCCCCAGTTCCGTCGGGTCATCGGCGATACCCGCAACGCAGACATCTACTGGCGCGAGGTCGACCGCCCCGGCAGCACAGCAACGCAGCC
Source organism: Phycisphaerae bacterium (assembly GCA_028706835.1). Classification (GTDB taxonomy): domain Bacteria; phylum Planctomycetota; class Phycisphaerae; order JAJVII01; family JAJVII01; genus STB-87. Next base: position 1,965 of record JAQTVL010000256.1, read on the forward strand.
CAGCAAAATGACCATGAAGGCTCGATCCTTACGCGATGCCAGCATTGGCATCGATCTGCTCTTCGGCGGGGGCGAGTACGACCACGACACGTTCAAGAAGAAAGGCTTCACCGTCCCCTACGACGTGCCAACGACAAACCCAGACTTCCCCGACGAGCCCAGCTATCTCACCATCGTGCCCGCCCAACTCAACGGCCAGCCGCTCTACGACCCCGACCATTACTGGTACGGCGCCGTGCTCACCCGGCTGGGCATCATCTCCAACCGCATCGTCTGCCGGAAACTGAACCTCGTGCCCCCGGAGACCTGGGCCGACCTCGCCCAGCCGTGCTTCCGCGACCAGCTCGCACTGGCTGACCCCAACTTCTCCGGCTCCGCCAAGCTGTGCTACGAGATGGTGCTCCAGGAAAAAGGCTGGGAGGCCGGCTGGCGAATCCTGACCAACATCGCCGCCAATGGCCGATACTTTGCCTCCGGGTCGACGCAGGTGGCGTTGGACGTCAGCCGGTGCGAAGCCGCCGCCGGCATGATGATCGACTACTATGGCCGGACGCAGGTGGACTACATCGGCCGCGACCCGACGACCGGCGAGTTCCGCCTCCAGTACGTCTCGCCGACCGGCGCGACCGCGACCACGCCGGACCCGATCTCGATCCTTCGCGGCGCCCCCAACCGCAAGGTGGCCGAGCGCTTCGTCCAGTTCGTGCTCAGCGTCGAGGGCCAGAAGTTGTGGATGTGCAAGGTGGGCACGCCCGGCGGCCCCGAAAAGTTCGGCCTGTATCGCCCGCCGATCAGGCCCGACGTGTACGAGAACTTCCGCGACCAGATGATCGTGCAGGAGGACCCGTTCACCGAGAAGGTCGCGTTGAAGGTGAGCGGCCGGGTCCGCGACGCCCGCTTCGGCCTGATCGGCCCGCTGATGCGAGCCGCCTTCATCGACAACTCCGACCTTCTCAAGCCAGCCGCCGACCGAGCCCGATCCGCCGCCCCCGACTCCCCCGCCCGTCGCGAGTTCGACGCCTTGCCGTTCCCCGAAGGCGACATCAACGCCTCGTACGACCAGAAGGTCAACGGCCCGCCGGTCACAATGTGGCAGTGGGCGAAAGCCTACGGCGCGGCGAAACTGGAGACCGACAAGGAAACCATCGCCGCCGACCTGACCGCCCTGTTCCGCGAGAAGTACCAGCGTGTGCTGAAGGCGTCGCAGTGAATGTGCCGACCCGCGTACCCTCTTTCTGTAGGACACCCGCCTCCGGGTGTCGACCGGCTGCGCAGCAGCCGGAGGATTCGTCCCGGCAAGCCGGGACGATGACACCCGAGGGCGGGTGTCCTACGAACGCGAATGGCCTCCGCCCTCCGAACGGGGCCCCTCGTCTTTTCCCTCCCCCCGTCTTTCGGGGGAGGGAAAACACACGCTCGCCGCTCCCTCGACCACACAGACTATGAGCGTTCGTGCTTCGACCGGCGTTTCCTGACCGCTCTCACGACCTTCTCGACTGCCACGAGAACGAAGACGAGCACGGCGGCCTCGACCACGGCGACCGCCACGGCGTAGACCCAATGCGAAGGGCTGGATACAAACGCCTCGACGACGTAGGCAACGCCCATGTAGACGGGATACTCGAGAACGATCCTCAGAAATGAGTTGTCCGTTGCGAACGGCACGAATGGATAGAACGCCTCTGCCGTAAGACGCAAGGTCACGCCCAGAAGCCCCACCACGACATACTTCTTCATCCCCTGTCACTCCTTCCCCGACAGGTAATCCGCCTTGCGGCGGCCCCTCTCCCTTTCTCCCTCCCCCGACAAACAGGGGGAGGGAAAATGCGGCATTCTCTTCGCTCTTCGTCCCTCGCCCCTCAGTCCCGTCTAATCACCGCCTCGCAACCATTCCTTCCGCCTTCTCTCTTCTCCGTATCTCTGCCCCTCTGTCTCTCTGCGCTGGAATTCAGTTTTGTCTTTGCCGTTCTCAGCGTCCTCAGCGCCTCAGCGGCCCCATCTCCGCCTCAGTCCCGAATTATCACCGCCCCGCTCCCGCGAAGTTGGCTCCGTTGCTCCGGCGTCAGCAGCGCCCCCACGTCCCGATCGAACTGCTTGCTCAACTCCATGTGCCCCGCCTGGTCTTCCGGGTCCAGCGCCAGCATCGCCGCCCGGACGGCGTCGGTCAGGTCCGTCACCTTCCCCTGCTGCGCAGCTGACCATTGCACCTTCGCATATCGCGCCAGCCGGCTGTTGATGTAGCTGTCGGCCAGCTTTCGGCCTTCCTCCGCCCCGAGCTTCGCCAGCGTAGCCCGCTGCTCGGGCGTCAGCAGGGCGAGCACCTTCGGCCGGACGCCGACAGCCACCTTGTCGCCGAAATCGAAGATCGCCGCCTTGTCAAAGTCAGCCAGCGACTTCTTCATCGCCAATTCCAGCTCGATCACCTTCGGATCGCCGGCCGACTTCGCCTTGTCCACCTGCTCGCGCAGCGACTTGCAGCGGTCGGCCAGCGCCTTCACCTCCGCGTCGTGCGCGAGGTAGAACTCGCGCAGCACCGTGCCAGCCGCCAGCCGCTGAGCCTCCGTCAGTTTCACGCCGCGGGTCATGCGTTCCAGCATCTGCCGCGCCCTGGCCCTCGCCTTGCCCGTCGGCGTGCCGCGCCACTCGTCCAGCGTCTCGTCCAGTTCCCCCGACTGCTTCGAGTCCAACTGGCTGCGGACAGCCGCCGCCAAGTCCTCGCGGGCCTTCAGCAGCCCCGCGAGATACTCCGCCTGGAGCCCAGCCAGTTTCTCGAACGCCAGCCGCGACTCCGGCGTGTCCTTGACCAAGTCCACGCCGCCGCGTACCGCGTCCGACGCCCGCGTGAACTCCGCCAGCAGCGATTTCGTCTTCCGGCCATAGTCGCCCACCATCGGCTGAATCTTCAGGAACTGCTCGACCGACAGTTGCAGCCGGTCAATGGCGCGATCGACCTCCGGGTCGTTGGAGAGCATCAGGAACCCGCTAGGCTGGCTCGTCGGCGGCGCGGGCTGCGTGGCCGGGACGTTCGCTCGCGTCGGGTCGGTCTCGTCCGGCCTGATGACATTGATCTTCACCTCGTCCGCCGCGGCGAGCGAGGTCAGCAGGAGCAGCACAAGAATCGGTCGCATGTGGCGTTCTCCGGGATGAGTAGATGATAACGCGAAATGCGTCATTAGGCATCAGGCATCAGGGATCAGGACATTTGGCATCTATCATTCATTCGTCATTCGTCATTGGGGTGCGGCAAGACTTGGTGGCGAGGTTGGTTCTTCGCTGTTTGTGGAGTGCGGTAGCGCAGCTACCGCTTTCGCCGGCAGTACGAGCGAGCCATGGCGATCCGAGCCAACCGCGGCTTGCGCTTGCATCTTCGCAACGATGCCACAGCGGTAGCTCCGCTACCGCACTCCACAAAAGGACATTCATTATCGCTCCCCGCGTTCCGCCATTGACACCGCCCCAACGCGGTGTTGAAATGCCGCATTCCGCCGCTCGCGGCGGACAACCGCTTCACCAGTGAAAGGCTCGCATTCATGGCCGATACCGCTGTCGCTGTCGCACCGGCAACGACCCGCTCCAACTCGCTTCGCCTGGCTTTCATCGCCCTCATCGGACTGATCGCCGGCGCGGCCGCCGGGATGAACTGGCTGGTCACGATCAATAACTACGTGCCCTCCCCTACAGCCCTGCTGCTTTGCGTCGGGGTGGTGGGTATCCTCGGGGCCGCGGTGCTGGTTATCATCGACCTTGCCAGCCGGCCTTTGCTGGCCGCCATGGCCCCGGACGGCCCGCCGCAGGGCAGCGTGCTCGACCCGCTGAGCTACCTGCCGGCCGCCCTGCCGCTGCTCGGCGTGTTCGGCGTCTTCGTCCCGATTGCCGCCACGTTGCTGCTGCTCCTGCTGGCCCGCGGCGGCGCGATGCTCGCGGCCCTGCCGAAGGCCCGCCGCGGCGAGGTGTTCTCGTCGATGGGCTGGCTGGCGTTCCTGTTCCTCATCTCCGGCTTCGCCGCGCTGATCTACCAGATCGTCTGGCAGCGGACGCTGTTCACCGCGTTCGGCGTCAACATCGAGTCGATCACCATCATCGTTTCGCTGTTCATGTTCGGGCTGGGCATCGGCTCGTTCGTCGGCGGCCTGCTGTCGCACAAGTTCCCCAACAGCGCACCCCTGCTGTTCTTCGGCTGCGAGGCCGGCATCGGAATCTTCGGCCTGGTCAGCCTGCCGCTGATCGGCGCGGTCAGCCGGGCGACCCTGCACGGATCGCTCTGGCAGGTGGCCGGGGCGGTGTTCGCCCTGCTGTGCGTTCCGACGATGCTGATGGGCGCGACGCTGCCCATCCTGGTGACGCACCTGTATCGCCACCTGCGGTCCGTCGGCAAGAGCGTCGGCCTGCTCTACTGCATCAACACCGTCGGCTCCGCCGTCGCGTGCTTCCTGACGGCCGACGTCCTGTTCGCCCTGCTCGGCCAGCAGGCCTCGGTGCTGGTCGCTGCTGCCTGCAACATGACCGTGGGCCTGCTGGTGTTCCGGTTCGCGCGGCGAATCGCGAGAAGGAATTCGGAATGCGGAATTCGGAATGCGGAATCAAAGACCGCGCCCGCGGGTTCCGTTGATTCCGAACTCCGAATTCCGAATTCCGAATTGGCAGCCCCCCGATCCTCCATGGCCCACCGCTGGTTCGTCCTGTTCTTCTCCGCCGCCACCGGCTACATCTC
>JAQTVL010000257.1 GCA_028706835.1 Phycisphaerae bacterium
GACGGAAATGGCCCCGCCGTTGCCCCAGTAAGTGGCACGGGGGAGGTAGGCGTAGACGCCCTGCACCGTGACGTTCGTGGCATTCCGGACGGTGACGGACCCCACGCCGGCGTCGTTCTGCCGCGCGGTCGTTAACTGCCCGCCGTTGATGATGGCGTTGCCGTTAAGGTCCAGCACGAACCCGACGAGGTCCCCGGTGCGGGTGATGTTGTAGCCAGCCAGGTCCAGGCCGCCCGTGATGGGATCATTGGCCGTCCCGTCGCCGTTCTTGTCCGCCCACAGGTACGTCTTCTTATCAGCCTGCGCCTTGACCGTCTGGCTGCCGATCAGGTCGGCCCCGGCCGTCAGATCCTTATTGCCGCCAACGCCGAGTACCAGATCGGCGCTCGCCTTCGCCGGCGGAAGCAGCCCGCAAACTGCCAGCCCCAGCAGCACCACCCTCAGGATTCGTCTGTTGACCATCATCTGGTTTCCTTTCGGTTTCCCAAATTCCCGCCGCCCTGGGCTCGCCGTTCGGCGCGGACAGCGTTCTCACCTCGGCCATGGATACATCTTGGTGCAAACCGCGTACCACTCGTGGCCGGAAAACCACCGGCGACCTCTGCCATAAGCCGCAACGCATTGTGGCCAAGAGTCTTAAAGTTACGAAAAAGCAATTCTCGGATTCTTCAACCGTCGGGCAGACCCGCCGTGGACGTTGACCAGAATGTACGTTTAAGGTTCCATAAGGTCCCCTATGAGTGTAACCTATTGTATAATCTAAGTTAGTGGTATGGCATCGGGCCAACAGACTCTGGATGCGTGGGGATGCGTCGCGTCCGCACACCGATGTTACGCCATGATGGGAGAATGCCGTGGCAACGTCTCCGCCCGGTTCCGAACAGGCAGCGATTCGCGGCTATCGAACCAGGGAGGTCTACCGCCGACTGCTCGACCGCATTCAGCGTCGGCATCGGGCGGGAGAGCGGCTTGCCGGGCAGATTGACCTGGCTCACGAGCTGCATTGCTCAGTCAAGGTGGTCAAGCGGGCCATGGCGGCCCTGGTCAAGCAGGGCTGGGTGACGCGATCGAGGCACGCCGGCACCTTTGTCACCCGGAGGCCGGGCCGGGTCTTGAGCGGCGCCCGGATGGTCGGGCTGTTGTCGGATCTCCAGCCGGATTTGTTTCTGCACGCCAGACTCTACCGCGAGATGTTCGTTGGTTTGGCCTTGCGGCTGGCTCGGGAGGGAGTGGGAGTGCATCTGCTGCGGGCAGAGGTTGACGACGGACCGCACGTGGAGCAGCGACGATTGGAGTCAGCCGACCTTTCGCAGATCGCCGGCCTGGCGGTGGTGAACGTCGTGGCGTCTGAGCAACTCGCGGCGATTGGCCGAGCGATGCCGGTCGTCCTGATGGAGCAAGACACGCCGTTTGCCAATTGCTCGACGATCATTCCGGACCACCGCGCGGCGGTGCGGGCGGCGATCGAGCACCTGTGGACATTGGGCCACCGGCGGATCGGGTTTTCGGGCAAGTACTACGTGGCGGACCCGCCCGAGAGGCCGGAGCCGCGGTATGACTGGTATGTGAGCGAGATGCTGGCCCGCGGCGTCGATCCGCCGCACGAATGGATGCTGCCGGCCTGGAACCTGAGGGATTGGCGACAGATCGCAAAGCGATTCGCCGCGATGCCGCCGGCTGATCGGCCGACCGCGCTGCTGGTTCGCCACGCAACCTGGCTGGCCCTGCACGAATTGGAAACCAACGGCGTTCGCGTCGGCACGGATGTATCGGTGGTGGCCCTGGAGGTGCCGGTCAGTTGGCCGGAGTGGTTGAGCGTCAACCAAACGCTTGCCGAAATACCCAGGGCCAGTTTCCTGCCCGCGGACGTGCGGATTGAGGAATTCGATGCCGTCGGGCAGCGGATGGCTTCATTCTCGCCGACGACGGCCACGATGGACACGTTCGCGATCGGCCAGGCCGCCGCGGACGAGTTGGTCCGCCGCTGCTCGGACCTGACCAGCGAACCCCGCTCGGTGCTGGCCGCAGCCAGTTTTCACATCGGCAACACGACCGGCCCGCCGCCGTAACCCCCTGTTCAGCCGTCTGCGTCCGCAATCTCCACCACTTGCCCGTCGTAGGCCAGTTGCCGGTTCGGCGGAAGCTGGCGGTTGGTGGCTTCGTGCGGCATGTCGTGGCTCATGTGGATGAAGAAGGTTCGGCGGGCGCCGATGCGGTCAGCGGCCGCCAGCGCCTGGTCCAGGCTCATGTGGGCCGGGTGCGGGCGGCGACGCAGCATGCCCAGCACCAGCGTGTCCAGCCCGGACAGCAACTCGAACGATGAGTCCGGGATGCCCGAGCAATCGGTGCAGTATGCCAACCGGCCGATGCGGTAGCCCAGGCTGCCCGTCGAGGCGTGCAGCAGCGGCACGGGCATGATCGTCTGCCCGAACAACTCGAACGGGCCGGTGATCTCGTGGAACGTGACGCCGGGGCGGTCCGGCGGGCGTTGGCCACCGGGGGGGACCTCGGCGTAGCCGAAGGCCCGTCGCAGCATGGCCACGGTGCGGGCATCGCCGAAGCACGGCAGGATGGCGTCCTGCCGCTGGTTGTAGCTTCGCAGGTCGTCCAGGCCCATCACGTGGTCGGCGTGGCTGTGCGTGTAGAGCACCGCGTCGACCCGCTCCAGCCCGGCGGCCAGGGCGCACACCCGCAGTTCCGGCGAGGTGTCGATCAGCAGCGTTTGCCCGCCGGCCAATCGCACCGCAGCGGACGCCCGCATCCGCCGGTCGTGCGGGTCGCGGCTGCGGCAGACGGCGCACTGGCATCCGATCATCGGGATGCCCTGGCTGGTGCCGGTGCCCAGGAAAATGAGTTGCACGGCGACTCCTTCGTTCAGGCCCGCTTCAGGTGGGGCATTATAACGTGAGGATCGCCGATCTTGTGGTCCTTCCAGGGGTGTGTTAGCATAACTGAATTCACGCCGGGAGGGCGGAACAAGTTCGCCTCCTGTGCGTCGAAATGACGATAGGACTCTCGCCGTGTGTCTTCCGGCCCCGTCCCGTCGGGGCCTTTTGCACGAGGTTTTGCCATGATGATTCAACGATCCCTGTTCGGCTGGGTGGCGGTTGCATTGACGCTCGCCGCCGGCGGCCTGGCGGCCCGAACCGCGTCGGCCCAGTTGTCGCCGCGCGAGATCAAGACGATCCGCCAGCCGCAGTTCGACATCGACTATCAGCTCGGGGACTCCCGGGCCAGCACGGTCGAGCTGTGGTACACCGACGACAAGTCGCAGACATGGAAACTCTACGGCACCGACGCCGACCGGATTTCGCCCGTGTCATTCACCGCGCCGCACGAGGGGCTCTACGGCTTCACGGTCATCGCCCGCAACAAGGCCGGGGCCTCCGCCCCCAACCCGGGCGCCAACACCGAGCCGATGTTCTGGTGCTTCGTCGACTGGCACCGCCCGCAGGTGCAGATCACCGGACCCGTGCCCACCGTCGCGCTCGACGGCAGCGGCGCAGGCCAGGTCGTCATCAAGCCCGGCGAAGCACTCACCATCACCTACACCGCCGTCGACGACAACCTGATCGACAAGCCGATCCGCATCGAGTATCGCCTGGCCAACGACACCGCCTGGAAGGATATCGCGGTCAACCAGCCGAACACCGGCCGATACCTGTGGAACGTGCCGGACTCGGTGAGCGGCCCGTTCCTGCTGCGGGTGACAGCCGTGGACCAGGCGGGCAACGTCGGCCCAGCCTCGACGCTGCGGGAGATGGAGATCGTCCGCCGGACCGAGCCGGCCCGCGTGGTCGACGTGATGGGCAAGCACAACGACACCACGCCGACCGTCGGGCCGAGCGACCCGTCGATCGCCCGGACGACCGCCCGCGGACCGGTCGAGCCGCCGGCCAGCATGCCCGATTGGCCTTCCATGCCCACGCTTGGGCCGGCCGTCGGCGTGCAGCAGCCGGTGCTTCCGCCGGTGGCGCCGAAGATCGCAAGCGCGCCGCTGCCCGACCTGCCGCCCGTGCCGATGGACCCGCCGCACGTCGAGCCGAAGCACGTCGGCCCGACCGGGGACATCATCGCCCCGCCGACCATCGTGACCGACCAGGATGCCCTGGGCATGTTCGTGCTCCAATACACCGCCCCGGAGCCGCAGCCGGCCGCCAAGCTCGAAGGCGTCATCACCAAGATGTCGGCCGCCATGCAGCCGCTGATCGCCAAGGGCATGATCGCCAAGCCGATCGGCGTGGCCCTCCAGCCCGTGCCCGATTCGGTCGACCTGGTCAAGGTGATCAAGGTTTACGCGGTGATTCCGCCGGCCAACCGCAAGCCCGAGCAGGTCGCCCTGATGGAGCAGATGGTCCAGCAGAACGTCGGGGCGATCGGCGGGTCGGTGATGACCCGGTTCGAGAAATCCGTCGCGCCGACGCCGACGGCGGTTGATGAGCCAGCCGGCACAAGGGTCGCCGATGTCAGGCCGAAGACGCCTGCGATCCCCAGCGTCAAGGACGAGAGGCTCACGCCGGCTGATTCCATCGTCGGCAAGACCAAGACCGTGCCGCTGAACACGGGCGTGTCGGACAACGCCAACGTCGCGGTCAAGCCGCAGGGCAGCGCCAACGACCCGTCAGCCGCCGCCGGCGGGCGGCAGGAAGTCGAGCTGAAGTTCGGGCGCGACCAGCGGGACCTGCACATCGACGCCCCGCCGGCCCCGCCGCCGGTGCCGACCGGCACGGGCTTGATTAACACCGCGCCAAAGATCGATGCCCCCGCGCCGGTCACCTCGAACGCCCATGCCCCGGCCCCGACTGACACGATCAAGATCGCAGACGCCTCCGGCGGGCGAACGTTCGCCGGAACGGCTGTGCCGCCGGAAGTGACTCAGCCGACCCAGCCGCCGGCCCTGCCGACGACCGCCAAGATCGCGTCCGGCGGCGCCGATTCGATTGCCCCGCCGAACCGCATCCGCCCCGTTGACCCAGCCGCGAACACCGGCACGGTGACGGCGCCCATCGAGCCGACGAAGATCGAGCCGGTTGCGAAGATCGGACCGACGATCGCGCCCGTTGACCCCGCGCCAGCCAGGCCCGCCATCCCCGGGCCGGACCCCCGTGTAACCGGTGTGGTGACGGCCTCCGGGCCGGGCGTCTCGGCGCCGCCGATCGATACGGTCAGCTCCGCCAAGCTGGCGGCGGCCCAGGTCGCATTCAAGAACGGACAGGCCGCCTACTCCGCCGGCGACCGGGCCAAGGCCGAGGCGTGCTACAAAGACGCTCTCGCCAACGACCCCGAGATGGTCGAGGCGCTGATTAACCTGGCCGGCCTCCAAACGCTGGCCAAGAACTACCCGGACGCCGAACTCAACTACCAGCGGGCCGCCAACCTCCAGCCGAGCCAGTCGCAGGCGCTCTTCGGCCTGGCGCGAGTGCAGTTGCTCCAGGGCAAGCAGCAGTTGGCCAAGGGGAACCTGGAGCGGGTGATCCGGCTGGGCAAAGCCGACGCCGCGGTTTACGTGCTCTATGGCGACGCCTCGATCGCGCTGAACGAGCCGACGCAGGCCGTCGCAGCCTGGAAAGAGGCGGTCCGGCTGGCCCCCGCGACGCCGATCGGCAAGATCGCCAACGACCGCCTGGTCCGCTACGGGGCGAAGGCGAACTGAATGAGGGCTTGATTCGCAAGGCTGAATCGAAGATTCTAGGAGCCCGGTGAGCTAACGCCGGGCTCTTTTCGCAGGAACGCCATGGCCTTCGCCCGAAAACCCCACGCCGCTCCGCCCGTCGCCTTCGACGGCTCCGCGGGCGTCTATCTCTTCTGCGGCGACGAGTCGTTCCTGCGGCGGACCCACCTGCACACGCTGGTCAGCAAGACGCTCGGCACCAAGGACGACCCCGACGCCGACGCGTCGATGGCCATCTCGCAGTTCGCCGGCGGCGAGGTGTCGCTGGCCGCCGTGCTCGACGAACTGCGCACCCTGCCCTTCCTGGCTGAACGCCGCGTGGTCATCGTCCAGGACGCCGACGCCCTGATCGGCCCCCATCGCGACGCCCTGGAGAAATACGCCGAGAAGCCCTGCCCCACCGGCGTCCTCGTGCTGCTGGCCGACGACGAACGATCGAACACGCGGCTGTACAAGGCCATCGCCGCGCGCGGCGGGCTGGTCCTGTGCGAGCGGCTGGCGCAGTCGGACCTGGCCCGCTGGATTCGCGAACGCGCCAAGGACACCTACCAGAAGACGGTCGATTACGAGACGGCCAGCTTGCTGGCCGACCTGATCGGCGACGACCTCGACAAGCTCGACAGCGAGCTGGCCAAGCTGGCGACGTATCTCGGCGCGGAGCGCAAGACGATCACGCCGGAGGACGTCGACGAACTCGTCGCCAACCAGCGGATGCACGAGGCGTTCGAGTTGACCGCCGCCATCGCCGGCAAGGACGCGACTGCGGCGCTCACCCGCTGGAACGACATGCTGTCCAAGGACCCGAACTCGTCGTATTCCTCGGTCGGGCTGATCGCCTGGCAGATTCGCCAGATGCTGCGGGCCCGCGCCCTGCGGGCCCAGGGCCTCAGCCGGGACGAGGTGCTCAGCCGGCTGCGCATGCCGTTCAGCGTGCGCGAGCGTTTCGCCGAGCAGGTGAACAAGTTCCCCGAGCGTCGCCTGCGGATGCTGCTGGCTGG
>JAQTVL010000258.1 GCA_028706835.1 Phycisphaerae bacterium
GAGCGTCATGCCCTGGCCCTCCCGCGAATCTGGAGCAACTGCTTCATGACGCCATACAGGCTGCCGTGCCATTGGGACGTGCCAAACGCATCGTGCAACTGGAGATACAGCGAATAGAGCTCGCCGTAGACGGCGTGGGCCTTGGCGTTCGGCGCGAAGATTCGCGGCTTCTGGCCGGTCATCGCCTTCTGGGCGGCGGCGAAACTCGCGTGCCCGCCGGCAGCCTTGCCCGCGACGACCGCCCCGGCGATGGCGGCGCCCAAGGCGCAGGTCTGAGCGGACCGCGAAATCCGCATCGTCCGGCCGGTCACGTCGGCGTAGATCTGCATCACCAGCGGGTTTCGCTCGGCGATGCCGCCGCAGTTGACGATCTGGCGGACCGGGACGCCGTACTCCTCGAAGCGGTTGATGATCGTCAGAGCCCCGAACGCGGTCGCTTCGATCAGCGCCCGGTAGATCTCCGCGGGCGTGGTGTAGAGCGTCTGGCCGATCAGCAGGCCGGTCAGCCGCTGATCCACCAGCACCGTGCGGTTGCCGTTGTTCCAGTCCAGTGCGAGCAGGCCGGACGCGCCGGGCCTCAGGCGGGCCGCGTCGGCAGAGAGCTTCTCGTGCGAGCCGGCTTTCGCGCCGCCGGGCTGGATGAAGTTCACGAACCAGTTGAAGATGTCGCCCACCGCCGACTGGCCCGCCTCCAGGCCAAAGTATCCCGGCAGGATCGAACCCGGGACGATGCCGCACAGGCCAGGCACGTCGGCCAGCCTTTGCTTCGCGGGCGCGATCATCATGTCGCAGGTGCTGGTGCCGATGATCTTGACGAGCGTGCCGGGGGTGATGCCCGCGCCGACCGCGCCGAGGTGGGCGTCGAATGCGCCGACGGCCACGGGAACTCCCGCCGCCAGGCCAGTCCATCGCGCCCAGTCCGCGGTCAGCCCGCCGACTGGCTGGTCGACCGTGTGGGCCTTGTCGGGCAGCCGGGAGCGGAGTTGCCCGAGCCTCGGGTCCAGCCGCGACAGGAACTTCGCGTCCGGGTAGCCGCCCCAGGCGTCGTTGTACATCGCCTTGTGCCCAGCGGCGCAGACGCCGACCGTCAGCCGGCTGGGCGATTCCGTGCCGGTCAGCATGGCCGGGATCCAGTCGGCGATCTCGACCCAGGAATTCGCCGCGTTGAACACCGCCGGCGAGGTCCGCAGGCAGTGCAGAATCTTGCTGAAGAACCACTCGCTGCTGTAGGTGCCGCCGCACTTGGCCAGATACTGGGGCCGCATCTTCGCCGCCAGTTCCGTGATCTCCGCTGCCTCCGCCACGCCCGTGTGGTCCTTCCAGAGCCAGGCCATCGCCGCGGGTTCCGTCGCGAATTCCTTCGCCAGCGCGAGCGGCCGGCCGGCTGCGTCCACCGGCATGGGTGTCGAGCCGGTCGTGTCCACACCGATGCCGATCACGTCGCCCGGCCCAAATCCGCGGACCGTGCGCTTGGCGTTGGCCAGCACCTTGCGGATGACGACCTGGGCCCCCTTGACGTAGTCAGCCGGGTGCTGCCGCGCGAGGTTCGGGTCGTCCGACAGGATCACGCCGGCTGACCCATGCGCGTAGTTCCAGACGGCGGTGCCGACCTCCTCGCCGGAGGCGACGTCCACGAGCAGGCCGCGGACGGAGTTGGTGCCGTAGTCCAGCCCGATGGAGTGTTTTGCCATGTGGTTCTCCGGGTCAAGTGTGCCCAGTCTACCGTCGCAACGGCGAGGGTGGAAGCGCTTCGCGAGGTGTGCTTCTTCCCCCGATGCCGGAGGGTTACGCGCCATCGTGGCCAACTCACAGAGTGGCTGCTCGGGAACTTATCCGACGCTCGGGCGTCCAACGAAACAGAACCGTACACTCTTGAGGAGATGAATATGACCAATCGCGTTGTCGTCCTGCTGCTCGTCTTGCTGGTGTTCGCATCGCCGGCTGTGGCTGATGAGATCGCCGGGGTTGAACGGCCGAAGCCTGATCCGAACGCGGCGCAGAACGGGGTGCTCAGTTCCGCGCCGAAGGCGTCGGCTGTGTTCACGGCAACCGTCACGGACGTGAAGATGCTCGCGCGAACCGCCAGCGTGCCGCCCACCGTTGCGATGACCGTCACGCTCAAAGACCCCGAGATGCTCAAGGGCGACAAGCCGGCCACGCTGACGTTCGGCTACGCCGCCAAGCAGGGCTGGGGGCTGTTCCCGCAGGCTGGGCAGAAGGTGATCGCCGTTGCCATGCCGACGCAGGCGGGGCTGCGGATCGTGGCCATGTCGGATGCGTCGGCAGACAATCTGGCGGCGGTGAAGAAGGTGCTCGGGCCGGCGCCGACCAGCCAGCCGACCAGCCAACCGGCGGGCGCCCCGGATGCCGCGGCAGCGGTGAAGCTGGCGGGCGAGTTCCTGACGGCGGCCAAGGAGAGGGCGACGCGGATGCAGGCGTTTCCGATTCCGGCGCCGGCCGACGATTGGTGGATGGTGGAGTATCATGTCGAGGGCGGCCTGGCGGTCAGCCCGGGGCCGGCGGTGTTCGTGAACAAGAAGACGGGCGAGGTGACGCGTCAGTCGCCGAAGGGGATGCCGCCGCGGATGTGAACTCGCGAACGGCGCGGAAAAACAAGAAGCCCAGGGACGGTAGTCCCTGGGCTTTTTCTTTTTTTGATGGGAATCCGCAGTTGCACTCGCGCGTTAATCCGCATTTACTTCGTCGCTTGCGACGCCAACTGCCCGAAGCGGTGGGCGATCGCCAGCGCGGGGTCCAGCGGGACATCGACCGGCTTGCACGCCTTCGGGATCGAGATCACCGGCGTCGGGCGGAGCGTTTTGCCGGCGAACTGCGGCAGCCACTGGCGTTCGGCCTCGAGTAATTCCGCGGTCATCCGCCGGGCCTCGTCCAGGGTGCAGCAGGCGCTGGTGAGCGGGTCGGTGGCGATGGCGTGCATGGCGTATTCCGGGTCGCCGGTCAACGCCGCCTCGACCGCAAGGTTCTGCACGGTTACGTTGCTCTGGTTCAAAGCGGCCAGTTGCGGCGGCAGGGCGCCCACGCGAACGGGGTGCAGCCCCAGGCGATCGACAAACACCGGCACTTCGACGCAGCAGCCGGCCGGCAGGTTCGTGATGTAGCCGTCGTTGCGAACGTTGCCGTTGAGTCGGAACGGCACGTCGGTCTGGGCGGCCTCGAGGATGTAGGAGCAATACTCGACGCTGCGGCGAGTGATCTTGGGGGATTCAAACTTCAGGTAGTCGACGCCCTGGTACTTCTGCTCCAGCATGGAGCAGTAACCGACGTACGCCCCCGACGCGCCGCCGAAGCCGGGCTGGTCGCAGTAGAGTTCCAGCGCCCGCTTGCTGCTGCGGAACCACGGCAGATACTCCGACAGGTGGCCGGTGCTCTCGGTCATGAAATACCCGAACTGCCGCATCACCTCGCCGCGAACCTTCTCGTTGACGTAGTACTCGGGCTTCTCCATGTTCGCCCGCAGCGTCGGATACAGGTCGGCCCCGGTCCGCTTGTCGTGCAGTTGCAGGAACCAGGCCATGTGGTTGATGCCCGCCGCCAGGAAGCTGATCTGGTCCTTGGGCACGCCCACGTAGCCGGCGATCAGGTCCAGCGTCGTCTGCACGCCGTGGCACAGGCCGATGTAGGGCACGTTGCCCAGTCGGCCGAGCGCCAGGCAGTTGGCGCCCATGGGGTTGGCGTAGTTGAGCAGGATGGCCTTGGGGGCGAGTTCCGCCATGTCGCGGGCAATTTCCGCCAGCGCCGGGATCGACCGCAGGGCGCGGAACACGCCGCCCGGCCCGAGGCTGTCGCCGATGCACTGGTCGACGCCGAACTTCAGCGGAATCTCGTAGTCGAGCTTGAAGGCGTCGGTGCCGCCGACCTGGATCGTGACGATCACGTAGTCGGCGCCCCGGATCGCCTCGCGGCGGTCGAGGGTGGACCAGACTTTGGCCTTGAGGCCGTTCTCGCGGATCATCCGCCCGACAAACGCCTCCATGCGGTCGAGCTTCGGCTTGGTCCGGCTCATCAGGCAGATTTCGCTGCCCTGGAGCGACGGGGTGGCCAGGATGTCGTTGCACAGCGTCTTGCAGAAGATCACGCTGCCGGCGCCGATCATGGCGATCTTGGGGCTGATCATCGTTCTACCTCCCGAGTTCATAGCCCGACGATCCGTTTCATGTTCTCGACGAAGTATGCGAAGTTCGCCCACGGCACGTCCGGGGGGATCAGGTGGTCGAAGCCCGGCACCCAGCCTCCGCTCGCGATCAAACGGGCCGCCCGGTCGAGTTCGCGGTGCATCTCGGGTTTGCCCTCAGCCAGCGCCCGTTTGTCCAGGCCGCCCATCAGGCCGAGCGTCGGATACTGCTTGCGATAGTCCTCGACGATGCTGCCGGCCTGCACCTCGAACGGCATGAATCCATTGACGCCGTGGCGGGTCATCACCGCGACGATCTGGTCCATCCGCCCGTCGGTGTCCACGCTGACGATGGGAACGTTGTGCCGCCGGGCGAACGTCGCGATCCGATCATAATGCGGCATCATGAATTCTTCAATCATCGCCGGCGAGATCAGGCTGCCCTGCCGGCCGGACATGTCTTCCCAGATGTGGATGCAGTCGATCTGCACGCGGGCGGCGATGCGGCCGTAGATCGCCAGCCACAACGAGGTCTGCGTGTCCATGATGTCGCGGACCATGTCGGGCTGGTCGTAGAAGGCCATCAGCACGCCCTCGGCGCCGAGCAGGTCGCGCGTAGTGCCGAACACGCCCCACGGGAAACTGCCGACCTGCACGCCGGCGGAGTTGTCGCCGAGCTTTGCGACGAAGTCATCGAGGCCGGTCAGCCGCTCGTCCAGCCGGGGCTGCATCCGCTCGCGCTTGTAGCGTTCCCAGTCGGCTGGGGCCTTGATCGGGTGGTCGATCCACTCGGGCATGCAGGCGCCGTCGAGGCGGTTTCGCCGGGTGATGCCGCGGTAGTCGGTTGAAATCACGAAGTCGGCGGTTCGCGAGATTTCCCGCTCCGGAAAGTGCGGCCACGGCCCGAAGCCGGAGCAGGGGACTCCCCGGAACCACGGGTCCAGCCCGAAGTATTTCTGCACGCCCAGGTCGGCGATGCCGGACTCCGCCCGCCACCGGCCCAGGGTCTGGGCCCAAGGCCCGAACCCGAGCCACATCGGCAGCGGCGGGCGATCCGTCGCCCGGCACAGCAGCGTTTTCGTCAACCGATCTCGGTATGTCATTGCAGTCCTCTTCAACTGTTTCAAAACGTGGCATGGGCGCCCCGCCCATGGCCTTCAGGGTCGTCCGGCCCTGCAGACTGACGGGCAAGATGCCCGTGCCACGAACCGGCGTTGTGCAGCATCAATCGCCCATGAGCTTTGCGGCGCCGAGGTTCTTGAACAGATAGAGCCCGTCCTTGCCCGGGGCGACGATGTCCAGCCGGCCGTCGCCGTCAAGGTCGACCACCTGGAAGTGGATGCCGGTGCCGGTGCCCTGGCGGGCTGGGCCGTAGTCGATCACCTGCTTGGCGAAATTCTCGCCGGTCCACTTGAAGTAGTAGATGCCCACCGGGTCGTAGTCGCCGGGGTCGTGGCCGCAGTGCGCCCGGTAGCGCTTGCCGGTGATCAACTCCGGCTGGCCGTCGCCGTCGATGTCCGCCCAGATCAGGTCGTGATACTGGCTGTTGAACGGGTCGATCGGGTGCTTGATGAACGTCCGCTTGCCGTTGACGACCCGCTGCTCATACCAGTCCAGCCCGTAGGCGTGGGCCTGGCCGCAGATCAGGTCGGGTACGCCGTCGCCGTTCACGTCGACGACGAGCACCGGGCAACTGGCGGAGCCCAGCTTGAAGTCCTGGTGGAACTGCCACGGGCCGGCCAGTGGATTGGCTGGGGCTTCCAGCCAGCCGTTGGCGAGGATGAACTCGCCCCGGCCGTCGCCGTTGATGTCGCCGAACCCGAAGCCGTGGCCGCTCTTCTCGGCCCAGGCGACGTGCTCGGTGAACTCGCCGGTGGCCTTGCCTGCGGCGTCACGCTTGAGCTTGTAGAACCGCAGCGGCCCGCCGGGGGTGTTCGGGACGATCTCCAGTTCGCCGTCGCCGTCGACGTCCCATGCCCGCGTCGTCTCGACGTTGCCGACCTCGGCAATCACGTGTTCGGCCCAAGCCTTGGTCGGGTCGCCCTTGGGGTTCTCGCGCCATCGAATCGAATTGCCCCACCACCCGCCGGTGACGAAGTCGGTGAAGCCGTCGCCGTTGATGTCCATGGGGGTGGTGGAGAAGTCGTCGAAGTACTCGCCGACGGCCTTCACCTCGCCGATCTTGCACTTGCGGTCGAAGTGCGGCCCGGGATACCAGTAGGCGCCGCTGACAATGTCGAGGACGCCGTCGTTGTTCACGTCGAACACGCCGGCGGATTCGT
The DNA here is from genome assembly GCA_028706835.1 of Phycisphaerae bacterium. GTDB lineage: Bacteria > Planctomycetota > Phycisphaerae > JAJVII01 > JAJVII01 > STB-87. The sequence goes on from JAQTVL010000258.1 coordinate 6,415, forward strand.
AACGCTCGTCGGAAATCAGGATTTTCTGAAAGCGAACGGGTGGCATGGCGTCTCCAAGAATAGTGGTCAGTGGTCAGTGATCAGTGGTCAGTGAAGGGATGCGGCTGCGGTCCTTGTTCTCGGACCACTGGCCACTGTCCACTGACCACTGCCGTTATTGTCCAAACCGCATCCGCGTGTATTCGCGGGCGATACGCA
>JAQTVL010000259.1 GCA_028706835.1 Phycisphaerae bacterium
CGAGTGCTGCTGGCCGGCCATCATCACCACCAGGTGGTCCGGGTGCTCCTCGACGATCTCGATGCCCTGCCGGCTGAGTTGGTCCATCAGCACCGCGCGCAGCCGGCCGACCGTGGAGAGCGGCTGTTCGTGTCGGTCAGCATGTTCACCCATTGGCTCTCCCTGACAAATCGCAACAGCGGCATTGTAGAGTAACCGGCTGCGGATTTCCCGCGCGTACTTGGACGTAGATCCCGAAGTTTGCCTTGACCCGACCGGGCAAAGCCCCTAGTTTGCACCGGTTCTTTTTCGGGTCTCTTCACGAGCGAGGCGCGCCGTGCCATTCCAGTTGGTTCAGATCGTCGAGCTGGTGTTCGTCGGCCTGCTCGCAGGCACCATCGGCGGCCTGCTGGGCGTCGGCGGGAGCATCATCATGATCCCGGCCATGGACCTGGTGCTGGGGGCCGGCCGGCAGCACCTCTACCAGGCAGCCGCCATGATCGTGAACATCTTCGTCGCCCTGCCGGGGGCGGTGCAGCACTGGCGATTCGGCGCGGTTCTTCGGCCGATCATCCGCTGGCTGGTGCCTGGGGCGCTGGTTGGGGTAATCATCGGGGTGGCCCTGTCGGATCGGCCTTTCTTCAAGGGCGTCAACGAAATCCGGCTGGCCAGAATCTTTGGCTGCCTGCTGGCCTACGTGACCGTCTACAACATCATGCGTCTGATTCGCGGGAACAGGCTGCCCAGCATGGACGAAGCGCGGTCGATGGAACTTCCGCCGTGGCGGGTGGGGCTTGTCGGGTGCGGGATGGGCCTGGCGGCCGGACTGACCGGGGTGGGCGGCGGGGCGCTGGCGGTGCCGATGCAGCAGATATTCCTGCGGATGCCGCTGAAGAATGCGATCGCCAACTCCATCTGCACGATTGCTTTCTCCGCGATCGTCGGCTCGATCTACAAGAACTCCACGCTGCACCTGCACGGCTACGGCGTCTCGGAAAGCTTCCTCATCGCCGCGGTGCTGATCCCCTCCGCATTCATCGGAAGCTGGATCGGCGCCCGCCTGACGCACAAACTGCCGCGGACACCGGTGCGGATATTCTTCATCCTGTTCCTGTTGGCCGGAATGATCCGAATGTTCACGACCAAGCCGAAATCGGCGCCCGCGCCGAAGGCCACGACCACGGTGGTCGCGCCGACGAGTCAACCCGCGATGCACCGGGATCAGTGAGGGTCACGCCTTCGCCATCGCCAGCCGCACCCAATTCAGCGCGAATCGGGCCGCCCTCATGCGGACGATCTCCCGCTCGCCGGGGAAGTTGTGCTGGTGTACCTCGACGCCCCCCGGCCCCGCCACCGCGATGTAGACCAGGCCGACCGGCTTGTCCGCGGTGCCGCCGCCCGGGCCGGCGATGCCGGTGATCGCCACCGACCAGTCCGCCCCGCTGGTCCGCCGGATGCCCGCCGCCATCTCGCCGGCGGTCTGGGCGCTGACCGCGCCGAATCGCTGGATCGTGTCGGGCCGCACGCCCAGCCGGGCGGTCTTCGACGCGTTCGAGTACGTCACCACCGACTCGACGAAATAATCGCTGCTGCCCGGCACTGCCGTAATCAACTGCGACACCAGCCCGCCGGTGCAACTCTCCGCGGTCGCGAGCTTCTGCCCGGCGGCCCGAAGCCGGTCGCCGAGGACAGATTCGAGCGTCTGCGCATCCCGGCCGAAGCACAGCGTCGGCCCCAGTCGATCGACCACCTGGCGGTCGGCTTCGTCGAGCATCGCCGCCGCCTCGGCCCGCGTGGCCGCCCGGGTGTAGATTCGCACCGACACCGAGCCGGCCGACGCCGTCGTGCCGATCTCCGGATTCTTGCCGCGGGCGAGCAGGTCGCCCAGCCGGCCGGCCAGGTCCGACTCGCCGATGCCGAACGTGTGGATCGTGCGGACGAGCAGGGCCCCCTCGCCGCCGAGTTTCTCGCGCACGACCGGGGCGACCGCGGCTGCGAACATATTCCGCATCTCGTGCGGCACGCCGGGCAGGCAGAAGCACTCCGCGCCCTGCCACGCGAACCACAACCCCGGGGCGGTGCCCCAGTCGTTGCGGATCATGCTGGCTGACCGCGGCGCCATCGCCTGCACGTGATTGGCGGGCGCCATCGGCCGATTGAACCGCCTGAACCACTCGGCCACCTGCGCCAGCGAGTCAGGCCGGAGTTCCAGCGGCTCGCCGAGCAGCGCCGCCACCGCGTCGCGGGTCAGATCATCCGGCGTCGGCCCAAGCCCGCCGGTGAGCACGACCCAACCCGCCAGTTCCGCGCACTGCGCGATGGCCTCGGTGGTCGCCGCGGTATCGTCCGGCACGGTGACATGCCGCACGACGGACACGCCGAGTTGCCCAAGTTCCTGGCTAAGCCAGGCGGAATTGGTGTCGACAATCTTCCCGGTGATAAGCTCATCGCCGCAGGAGATGATGGCCGCGAGAAGGGATTTCTTGACTGCCTTGGACATGTTCGCTGCCCAAAAAATGCGAATGAACCGCCGATGAACGCCGACGAACGCCGATCAGAAATCATTGACAATGCGTTTCACGGCGACCTTTGTCTCGTTGAAGTTGAGAAGCAGGCATACCTTGTGGCCGGTTGCTCGGAGATAGTTCAGGCACTGGGCCATGTGTACGTCGTCCAACGCCTTGACGACTTTCAACTCGATGGTAACCGGTCCATCCGTCAGGATGTCGGCGAAGTACTCTCCGACCACTACGCCGTCGTAGAGCACTCTAACGGGCGCCTGCTGCTGGACGTTCAGCCCCGCCTTGCGGAGTTCGTGCGCCAGGGCATTCTCATACACTTTCTCAAGAAACCCCGTTCCAAGCACGTTGCTGACCCGATATGCGCACCCAATAATCGTCTTGGTGATCTCATCCAGTCGCGATTGTTCCGCATTCATTCTCTTTCCCCTTCTCTCTTTCGTCTTGAATTCATCGGCGTTCGTCGGCGTTCATCGGCGGTTAGTCATCTTCGCCGTTCACACCGCGAAGCGGATCACCACCAGATCGCCGTCCTGCATCAGGTAGCTCTTGCCTTCGAGCTTGAACTTGCCGGCGTCGCGGCAGCCCTTGATATCGCCGTGGTCGGCGAAGTCCTGCCAGTGGACGATCTCCGCGCGGATGAACCCGCGGGCCAGGTCGCTGTGGATCGCGCCGGCCGCGGTCACCGCGTCGGCGCCGGCGGCAATCGGCCAGGCGCGGCACTCGTCTTCGCCGTAGGTCAGGAACACGATCATCCGGCAGGCGGCCAGGCACGCCCGCGCCAGCCGATTCACCGCCGGCTCCGTCAGCCCGTATTCCTTGAGGAACGTTTCCTCCTCTTCCGGGCCGAGGTCAGCCAGTTCCGCCTCCAGCGTGGCGGCCAGGTCGAGCACCTCGGCGGCGGCGTTGCGCATCTCGTCCGGCACCGGCGGCGGCGAGGCTAACTGGTTCTCGCCCAGGTTACGCACCACGACGATCGACTTCTGCGTCAGCAGGCCGAAACTGCGGAGTTCCTTCTCTTCGTCGGCTGTCAGCACGCCGGACAGCGGCTTCTCGTTCTCCAGCGCCTCGACGCACCGCTGGAGCAGCGCCAGTTCGTGCTCCATCGCCTTGGTGCGGTTCGGCTTGGTCAGGCTGACCTTCACCTTGTCGATGCGGTTGGTGATCGTCTGGAGGTCGGACAGCAGGAACTCGCTGTGCAACTCGCGCCAGTCGGCCTGCGGGTCCACGCGGTCGCGATACGCGAACACGTCGCCGCCCTCGAACGCCCGCAGCACGACGACCAGTGCGTCGGCCTGCCGCAGTATCGGCAGATGCCGGGCGGATTCCGTGCGAGCGGCGTCGGTGTCGAAGCCCAGGCCTGGCACGTCGACGAACTCGATCTGTGCCGGCACCTTCTTCCTGGGCTTGAAGATTTCGGTCAGCTTGTCCAGCCGGGGGTCGGGCACCTTGACCATGGCGACCGACTCGGCGTCGGGCCGGGTGCCGGCGGCGGACCGGCCGCCGGCGATCAGCGAGCGGAGCAGCGTGGTCTTTCCGGAAAAAGGCAATCCTGCCAGGGCGATCTTCAAGGTCGTCTCCTGATGCTTGGGTTCAATGAAATCGCGGGGATCAAGTATAGCGTCCGGGCGGCTGGCGGCTACTGTTCGGCGACAGCCAGTTCGCCCATCTTCTGGCGGATCACGCGGATGACACGCATGAAGTCCGCCAGGTCGCGGTCGGGCAGGTGGCTGAGCATGTCGACTGTTTGCGACAGCCTGGCGTTGCGGAATTCGTTGCGGGCCTTTCGGCCGGCGTCGGTGAGCGCGACGTCGACCTTGCGTTTGTCCTTCGGGTTGATCGCGCAGGAAATCAGCGGACGGTCGAGGCCGCTTTCCAGCGAACGGATGATCCGCGACATCTGCGCCGGCAGCACGCCGATCTGCCGCTGGATTTGGCCGACGGTCATGGTGCTCTGCCGGCCGAGCAGGTCGAGCGTGAGGAACTCCGTCTCGGACAGGTCCGGATGGCCGCCGGCCTTGCTCTGCTGCCGCATCTGCCAGGCGGAGGTGGAGATGGCGAAGATTTCCTCGGCCATGGCCAGCACGGCTGCCCGCCGCTGGGGCGAGGGCGTGGCGTAGTCCGTCGAGTCGGGCGGGGCGGCCTGGAGGTTCTTTTTCACGCTGTACTAATGATATCGTTCGGCGAAAAATCATCAAATGTTAAATAGTTAGGGGCAATTCGGAATGTGGAATTCGGAATTCGGAATGAAGCGGGATGGACACGGATTTCACGGATTACACTGTTGTGCTCTAACTGGAATCCGCTCCGTGTAGTCCGTGTTGATCCTCCCTCTTCCATTCGGGTGCGGCAAGAGTTGGTGGCATGGTTGCCAATCCATCTTTTTGTGGAGTGCGGTAGCGCAGCTACCGCTTTGGAGGGCAGGCGCGACGTTACACAGCCCAAAGCGGTAGCTGCGCTACCGCACTCCACAAACGGCGAAGAATTACCATTGCCACCGAATCTTGCCACGCCCATCCATTCCGCATTTCGAATTCCGCATTCCGAATTCCTGTCGGGCGCGGTACCATGGAGCCACCCCTATCGGAGCCCCATCATGCCCGTTCGCGAGCCAGTTGTCGCCGGGACGTTCTACCAGGCGGGCGCCGCTGCCTGCCGCCGGGACTGCCAAGCCCTGTTCGCCGAGGCGATGGCCGGGCTGGACGCAGCCGAAGGCCCGGGCCGGCATCTGCCCGAGCGTATCGTCGGCGGGATTGTGCCGCACGCCGGGTGGATTTACTCCGGCGAGCCGGCGGCCCGCACGTTGGAGGCCATCGCGCGCGGCCGGACGCCCGCGACGTTCGTGATCTTCGGCGCGATGCACCTCGCGCGAGGCCGGGAGGGGCTGCTGTTCGGCAGCGGCGGTTGGCGGACGCCACTCGGCGACGTCGACGTCGACGAGCCGCTGGCGGCGACGCTGGCGGCGGCGACGGACCTCATCGTCGCCAGCGCGGCTGCCCACCTGGAGGAGCGGTCGATCGAGGTGCAGGTCCCGCTGATCCGCCATCGGTTCCCGGCCGCGAAGATCGTCCCGATCCTTGTGCCGCCGAGCGGGGTCGCACACGAGATCGGCGCAGCGGTCGGCAAGGCGATCCGGTCAGCCGGCGCCGACGCGGTCGTGCTCGGCTCGACGGACCTGACGCATTACGGCCCGCGCTTCCCGTTCACCCCGCGGGGCCTTGGCCCCGCTGCCCTGCGATGGGCCAAGGAGGTCAACGACGCCGGCGTGATTCGGCTGGTGGAAACGCTGGCTGCGGAGCGGGTGGTGGCGGAGACGGAGAAGAACTCGAATGCCTGCGGCGGCGGCGCGGTGGCGGCGACACTGGCGGCGGCCGCGGCCATGGGCGCGACGCGCGGCGTGGTGCTTGAGCACGTGACCAGCTACGAGGTGATGCTGAAACGCTTCGGCGAGCGCAGCGACGATGCGGTGGGATACCTCTCGGCGGTGCTGGGATAAGAGGACTGACAGGGAGACGGGGTGACGGGGAGAGGGGGAGAAACGACAAGAAGACGAACCGCAGAGCAGACGCTCCGCGGTTCATTTTCTATGCGTCGATGCTCGGAATCGCCTTCCCTCTTGTCTCCCCGTCTCCCACTCGTCCCGTCCCCCCGTCTATTTTTTCATCGGGCGACAGAGTTGCCCGCGGGCGAAGCCGGCGCCGTGGAGCACTTTGGCGATGCTCATCAGCGGCTTCACCTCGGTCACTTCGATCTGGCCGAGGCTGGTCTCTTCGTGGCCGATCACCTGGCCGCTACGGTCGCGGACGGGGGAGTCCTGGCGGATGACCTCGAACTGCTGGCCGACCTTCGCCTCCGAATCGCCGACGTCCAGGTATATCTTGTCGCGGAACGCGGCGGCGATCCGCGGCTCGGTCCGCAGCCTGGCCAGCGTCAGCACCAGCTCGTCGACGGCGTCGTTGATCGCCTCCATGCCGTTGACGCCCAGGCCCATCGTCGTCGCCACGACGGTGCCGGTGTGCACCTCGTAGACGCTCAGGTAGCAGGAGATGGCGAAGGTCCGCCGGGCGGCCTCGCGCAGGCGCCGCTCGCGCAACTCGCGGAAGATGGTCG
>JAQTVL010000260.1 GCA_028706835.1 Phycisphaerae bacterium
AGGCACAGCGCCCCGAGCGCCGTCGTGTACACCCGCCCTGCGCCTCGCGCCGCCCACTTGTCGCCTTTCGGGTCCCAACTGCCCGCGTTGTCGCCGTCGTGGGCCTGGTTGGTCAGCAGCACGTCGCGAATCCGGCTGTTCCACCACAGCCGCTGCTCCCCGCCCATGTTGTGCATCGCGTAGGTCGCGTAATACCAGTAGTAGAAGTCCTTGGCCGCCCAGTCCGGCGGCAGCAGCCGGTTCAGCCCGGCCCCCTTCTCCAGCACGCGGGCTTTGACTCCCACGCCGCTGAACTGCCGCACCATCATGCCGGCGGCGGTCAGGGCCGGCCGGTCGTTCGTCTCGTAGCGCTGGCCCTGCACGAACATGTAGGCTACCACGCCGTTGGTCTCCTGCCCGCCGCCGGCGTCGGTGACGCTGTCCACGAACGACAGGGCCTGGGCGTACACGTTGTTGTCGAACCGGATGTCGGCCAGTTTGGCGGTCTTGAGCGCCATGATACACCACCCGCTGACCGACATATCGCTCAGCCCGCAGTTGGCAGTGTATCGCCACCCGCCGTCGGGGTTGACCGCCTTTTCGAGGTATCCGACCGCCTTGCGCGCAGCCGCCCCCACGCGCTCGTCGCGGGCCCGCCCGTAGGCTTCGCACAGGGCGATCGTGCAGATCGCGTGCGTGTACATGTTCGTGTCGAATTCGCCGCCCGGCTTCTGGATGCGGATCAGCTCCTCCAGCCCGCGGAGCACGTTGCGGCGATACTCGCCCTTGCGGATCGTGTGCCCGCCGCTCATCAGCGCCAGCAGGGCCAGCCCGGTGTCGGCCTTGTCCGCGTTGGCCTCGCCGTCGTGCTTCTTCGCGCTCCACATGCCGCCCGGCTCCTGGTTGACGGCCAGCCAGTGCAAGGCTGAATCGACCGCAGCTACCGCCTTAACCCCGCCGAAGTCGCTCATCGTCCGCAGGAAATCGCCCGTGCCGAACAGGTTCACGTTGGCTGGGCCGAGCTTGCCCATCGACGGCGCGTCCTGGTCGCCGAACGCCTTGGGCATGACGGTCATCGCCCGCCGCGGGGCCGGGGCGGAGTTCATCGTGTACAGCCTCATTTCGCCCTTCGGCGTCGGCTCTTTGTACTTGAAGTAATCGGCCGGCGCGACCGCATCGACCGCGATCGGCTTGATGCCCCAGGTCACGGTCTCGCTGGTCCGTGCGATCTGCTCCGGCGCGTCGGGCAACTCGACCGCCCCCTTGCCGTCCGGGGCGACGGCTGACAGGTCGATCCTGGGCGTGTCGATGGTCGTGTTCCTCGACTGGATCACCACGTCGCTCGATGTTGCCTCCGTCGGCACGCGTGTGATGTGGATATCCGGCATCTCGTCGGACTTGATGGCCGTCGCCTGCGGCGAGGAGATCTGCTCAGGCCGCTCGACGAACACCTGCCGCCGCGGTTCGGACAGCTCGAACTTCTCCGCCATCGGCTCGGCGATGGAGAACTCGAACTCGCGGAGTTTGGGGACCGTCTGCGTCGGCGCGGACAGCCGCCAGGCCACCCCGCCCGCGATGAGCAGCCCGAACAGTATCGCCCCGGCGACCATCGCCCGCTGGTCGATGATCGGGTCGCTGACGGGGCCGGTCTTCTTTGTCTTGCTCATGGCGTCAACCTTCGCGATCAATTCTGGGGCCGCAACAGACTGAACCGCAGAGAGCGCAAAGAGCGCAGAGAGACCAATGCTGCAAGTCACTCAGGTTGGTCCTCTCCGAACCGCTGAAACTCCTTCAACACCGTCATCAGCATCTCGGGATCGAGCTCGAAGTTGAACTCCAACCGTTGAGGCAACTCCTTCCCAAGAATCCAGTGATGCCTCTGCACGAATCCTGAAACCAGTAAATGGCCCGCTCGGTCGGCCGCTCCGAGTTGCAGCGAGAACTCCATTCCTACAACATCCGGTAACGTCGCGATCCCGCTTCGCTCTCTTTCGAGCCTCTCGAGTTCCGACTTGAACGTTGAGAACTCGCTGCCAGAAATCCAGATTCCATCGGCATACACGGCGAAACCAAAACTGTGAACGGAGACAGAGATGCAGAAATCGCCACCGTCGACCAACTGGCACAAGAGTTCAACAAACTTCTCGCCGGATCCGATCCTCATGTAGTCTTCCCATTAAGGCTGCCCGCGCGCAGCTCTTTCTTGCGATCTCTGCGCTCTCTGCGGTTCAGTCTTCTTGCGGCCCTTCGTGGGCGCGCCTCTTCATTGCGTCTCCTTGATCTCCACCGCCGCCGACACCTTGCTGATGCCCGCCTCGGCGCAGCAGCCCATTACCGCGGCCACGTGCTCCCACTTCACGTTGCGGTCCGCCCGGATCACCACCGCCTGGTCGCGGTTGCGAATCTTGGCCCGGCTGAGGTTCGTCGTCAGGGCGCCCACGGTCAGGTGCTCGTTCTCGATGTGGTAGAACGGCTTGCCGCCCGGCTGGACGCGGACATTCACCACGATCGGGCGGGTGGGCGGGGCCTTGATCTTCAGTTCGCGCCCCTGCGTGGGCAGCTCGATCGACAGGTCCTGCTCCATGCTCTCGACCCAGGAGGATACGACCAGCAGGAACAGGATGAGCGCGAAGATGCAGTCGACCAGCGGCGTCATGTCGACGGTGAGCGCCTCCCATGCTTCGCGATCGAATTTCACGGCTTGCCCTCCCCCGCGGGCTCAGCCGCCGGCTTGCCATTCCCGTTTCGCTTGATCCGGACCACGTCGTGCAGGAACTGCTCGGTGAGCACCTCGCACCGGCCGACGATCGAGCCGAGCACCTGGTTGAAAATAAAGAACAGGAACAAGGCCGGCACAGCCACCAGCAGGGCGGCGGTCGTCGAGAACAGCTTCACGCGGATGCCGGCAGCCAGCGCCTGGGCCTTCTGCGAGCCCGTGCTGCCGCCGATGGCCTCGAACACGATAATCATGCCCACGATCGTGCCGAGCAGCCCGAGCAGCGGGGCGACCGCCGCGATCAGGTTGAGCGCCTTGGCCCACACGCGGAGCCGGTTCACCTGCGTGATCGCGACGACCTCGGTCCGGCTGCGGATGTCTTCCGGCTCGGAGGTGTCGAACCGATCGACCATCGCCCGGCAGATTTGCGCGAACAGCCCCCGCGTAGAGTTGGCCAGGTCGCCGAAGCGCTTCAAGTCGCCCTGCTTGAGGCACTCGCCGGCCTCGCGGATGAATGAGCCCGGGCACTGCCGCCCCTTGCGATAGACCCACAGGCAGTTGCACGCGATCAGGATCGTCACGAACGCCAGCACGGCGATCGGGTGCAGGAACGGCCCGCCGGCCAGATACAGGTCCAGCAGCGTCTGCGTGCTGGTGAGCATGGCGGGGCCTGCGCCCGCGACCTTCGTCCACCGCTGGCCTGGGTCGGCCTTGCCCGCGGTCCGCTGCGCGATGAACTTGCCGCCGGCGGTGCCCTTGGTGGTGATAGCGATGACCTTGAAGGTGGACTGGTTGTTGCTGTAGGTGTCGCCGACGGCCAGCGACGACACGTCGTTGTTGGTGGAGATATTGAACGTGGCGTTGTCGCCGGGCTCAGCCTTTTCCGACTCGACCTTGCCCGTCCCGTCGGGGGAGTCTTTCATCAGTTCATCGGGCCTGTCGGGTTTGATGTCCAACTCGACGGGCTGAGCGAAGGCCCGCTGGGCGAACAGGGACATGGCGAAGGCGGTCAGGGCGATAAAGATCGTTCGATTCATCTGTGCCATTACTTCGACTCCTCATTGAAGCCCGAAACACGCACGCATTTCGCGGGCGAAGCCCGCCTCTTTCTCCCTCCCCTTGGGGGGAGGGTCGGGGAGAGGGGCGGTAACGAGACCGGCTGGGCTCCTCTCCCGCGTTGTCCGTCCGACGGCGAGAAGAGTCGCCTTCGGGTTCTACCTGTCCCCTCACCCTGGCCCTCCCCCCAAGGGGAGGGGATAAGAAGGCACGCCTTCGGGTTCTACCTGTCCCCTCACCCTGGCCCTCCCCCCAAGGGGAGGGGATAAGAAGGCACGCCTTCGGGTTCTACCTGTCCCCTCACCCTAGCCCTCCCCCCGAGGGGAGGGGATAAGAAGGCACGCCTTCGGGTTCTACCTGTCCCCTCACCCTAGCCCTCCCCCCAAGGGGAGGGGATAAGAAGGCACGCCTTCGGCTCCGCCCCTCACCCCAGCCCTTCCCCCCAAGGGGAGGGGATAAGAGGGCCGCCTTCGGCTCGTTGCTCAATACCGCCGCGCACGCACGCCGGCTGCGATTCGCTCTTTCGCCCGCCGTTCGATTACCGCCAACACGCCCTCCATCGCCCGCAGATCCCGGTTCTTGAACCGCAACACCTCAAACCCCAACAACTCAAGGTGCTCCTGCCGTTTTGCGTCGTATTCCACGCGGCCCTCGTGGCTGATCCCGTCGAGTTCGACGATGAGCATCGCCGGGCGACACAGGAAGTCGGCTATGTATTGCTCCACCGGGTGCTGGCGGTGGAACTTCAGGCCGGCGAGCCGATTCCCGCGCAGGCAACGCCAGAGGATCGCCTCCGCCTCGGTCTGGTCGGCCCGCAGTTCGCGGGCATTGGCCAGGGTACTGGGATCGGTTGTCATATTACCTCCGGCTCTTACCTGTCCCCTCACCCTAACCCTCCCCCCAAGGGGAGGGGATAAGAGGCCCGCCTTCGGCTCTGTCCCCTCACCCTAACCCTCCCCCCAAGGGGAGGGAATAAGAGCGCCTCCATTCCGCCTACTCCTTCTTCGCCGCCAACTGCTTGAGCACTTCGGGCAACAGCGTCTTCGCTTCCTGCACGTATCTTGCATCGCCGCCGGGGAAATCCCGGATCGTCCGGTCCAGAAGCTCTTTCGCCTGCGGCCACTTCTTCAACGCGATGCAGCACTTGGCGGCGGACACGCACGATGGCTCGCGGGCGGACGTCGCGATACTCTTCTCCAACAACTTCAGGGCGGCTGAGTAATCCGGCGTCTTGCCCGTCAACAGTTGAGCCGCCTGGCGGTACATCGCCTCGGCTTTGACGTCCTCGAACGTGTTGGCGTCAGCCAACCCCTTCAGCTTGGCGATGCCTTCATCCACCTGGCCCGCCCCGATCTGGGCGGCTGCGGCGTAGAGATCGATGTAGGGCTGGCGATCCGCGCCGCGGCGCTCGTTGTTGAACCGCTTGCACAGACCCGCCAACGCCGTCCAGTCGCCCGTTTCGCAGTAGGCCCGGGCGGCGTAGACGTAGGCCTCCTCGATGGCCTCGAACTTCGGGAAGTCGCCGACCAGCCGATCGATAACGGCTGCGGCGTTCTTGAAGTCGTAGAGCTTGAAGTGGCTCCGCCCAAGCATGTAGAGGGCGGTGGCGGCGGCGTTGCTCTTGGCCAGATTCGCGTCGGCCATCAGCGGAGCCAGCGTCTGTGCGCAGCGGGAATAGTCGTTCTGCTTCCAGTAGACAAACCCGAGGGCGTAACGGACCTCGGCCAGGTCGAGGCCCTTGGGCACGGGCTGGCGGATGCCGTTCCAGTTGGGGGCGTTGGAGCGAATCCATTCCTTGCGGGGGACGGGCTTCGGGTTGCCCTTGCTGTCATAGGTGCTCGGGCCGTATTCGTCGAGCAGCGTGGCGTAGGCTTCGGAAGCGTCGTCGATTCGGCCCGCCTGGGCGGCGTAATATCCGAGGGTCATCAGGGCGGAGACGCGGAACCGGTCGTCGCGCATGCCGCGGACGTAGACCATGTAGCACTCGACCAGGCCTGGGACGTTGCCCAGGGCGGCGTACTCCCGGCCGAGCGCGTAGCGGGCGATGCTGTAGGCCTCGTCGGGGTCGGCTGGTGCGAACTTGAGGGCGCCCCGGCCGGCGCCGCCGCCCCGGGTTCCGAACAGATCCAGGTATCGCTCGAACACGCCGGCGGCCAGGTCGTGCTGGCCGGCTTCGCTGAAGGCCTGGCCCGCCTTCATGGCGGCGGCCTTGACGTATTGCTCGGCGTCATTTTGGCCCCGGGCGCTGGCGCGGGCCCAAGGCCGGTAGTGCGAGTTGAACTTCGGGTCGGCGAAGTCCAGCGAACTGTTCACCACGTTCTTCCACATCGCCTCGGCGGCGGCCTTCCTGGCGTCGCGGTCGTCCGGCTTGGCGGCCTTCAGCCGATCGGCAGCCAGCCAATACTGGGCCTCAGTCATGTGCGGATTGCGGTCGTCCAGGTTCTTCGCGATCCACTCGTAGGCTTTGAGCATGTTCTGCGTGTGGCCCTGGAGGAACCAGGCGTGGGCGATGCGAACCGACGCCTCGTAGACCTGGTCGGCTTCGTCGGCGCTGGCGGTTGGCTTCCACGGGCGCTCGGCTTCGACGAAGTCGCCATTGGCGTCCTGCTTGGGGCCGGCGTAGAGCTTGATGAACTGCTTGAACTCGCGCGCGGCGGCGCTGTAGTCCTTCTTCATCATGAACAGCTCGCCGATGTAGAACTGGGCGTCGCGGGCGGCCTTGGAGAACACGCCTTTCCTGTCGATCACCGAGCGGGCGGTGGCGAGGGCCTCGTCGACCGCGGAGGGCGTGTCGGCCCGGGTCAACATGCTCCGCCGGCACTCGCTGGAG
>JAQTVL010000261.1 GCA_028706835.1 Phycisphaerae bacterium
CGGCTGGCATAATTGCCGGCGGCAGCGGTCCCGCGGGCGACCGTTCAGATTGTGGCGACTCGTCCCCGGCTGCCGGGGCGGCGTCGGCGTCGGCTGGCTCGTCCTGCCAGCGGATATCTTCGTCGGGCTGGTCGTGCCAAAGTTGGGCGGGCTGGGGCGTCGCGCCCGGTTCGTCGGGGGCGGGTTCGACGTCCTCGATGTCCTCGCGGAGTTCGGCCGGCTCGTGGGCGTGCGGCTCGCGATCGGCGCGGTCTTCGTCGCGGTGGTGGTGCTGTGGTTGCTGCTGTTGCTGCCGGGGTCGCGGCTCGGGCGGCTTGGCCACCAGGTCCAGCGAGATCGTCGCGCCGCGCTTGTCGATGCAGTTGTATCGCACCTCGTCCTGGCCGAGCTTCTCGTCCATGTTGATGATGACCCGCTTGCCGCTGCGGTCCTCGACCTGGATGAGCGACCGCCGCTTGCGGTTGTGCAGGTACTGGCCAGCCGCCGGGGAGACGGTGACCTCGACGCGATCGACCTCCGGGCGCGACACGGCCGCCTGGATGGCCCGCATCACGTCGAAACTCAGGCTTTCCGGCGACTTGACCATCCCGAATCCGCGGCAGTGCGGGCAGTCCTGGTAGAGCGACCGCTCCAGGCTCGGGCGCATGCGCTGGCGGGTCATCTCGACGATGCCGAACCGGCTCATCCGCAGGATCTCGCTGCGGGCGCGGTCGGCCTTGATCGCCTCGCGCAGCACTCGCTCCACCTCGCGCTGGTGGTGTCCGTCGCGCAGATCGATGAAGTCGATGATAATCAGCCCGCCGAGGTCGCGCAGCCTCAACTGCCGGGCCACCTCGCTGGCGGCCTCCAGGTCGGTGCGGTAGGCGGTCTTCTCGGCGTCGTCCATCGAGCGGTATTTGCCGCTGTTGACGTCGATGGCGACCAGGGCCTCGGTCTGGTCGATGACCAGCGATCCGCCGGTGGACAACTGGACGTGCCGCGAGTTGATTTTCTCGAGCTCCTGCTCGATGTTGTAGCGGTGGAACAGCGGCACCGGGTCGTCGTAGAGCTGGACGAGTTCCTTGCTGGAGCGGGGCAGGGCGATGTTCAGGAAGTCCTTCACCCGCTGGTAGGTCGGCTGGTTGTCGACGATGAACCGCTTGATGTCGCTGTTGAACACGTCGCGGATCGTCCGCGTCACCAGGTCGGACTCCTGGTAGAGTTCCGACGGCGTCTTGTCGCTCTTGATCCGCTCCGCCACGGTCTTCCACAGCCGCAGGAGGTAGTTCAGGTCACGCTGGAGTTCGCGTTTCGGCCTGCCGATGCCGGCGGTGCGGACGATGAAGCCCATATTCTTGGGCGGGTTGAGCTCGTCGAGCTGCCTGCGGACGGAACGCCGGGCGTCCTCGTCCTCGACCTTGCGCGAGACGCCCAGCCGGCTCATGCCGGGCATGAGCACCAGGAACCGCCCGGGGATGGACAGGTAGGTCGTCAGCGTCGGGCCCTTTGTGCCGATGCCTTCCTTGGTCACCTGCACGATGATCTCCTGACCGCGACGAAGGCACTTCTGGATCGGCGGGCGATCGCGCCGGCTGGTCTTCTTGCCCACCTCTTCCTTGGTGGGGTTGCCCGGGAAGTATTGCGGCTGGAGGTCGCTGATGTGCAGGAAGCCGTTCTTGCCCTGGCCGAAGTCGATAAACGCCGCCTGGATCGACGGCTCGACGTTGACCACGCGGCCCTTGTAGATGTTGCCGACGTGGCTTTCCGCGCTGGCCCGCTCCATGTAGAGCTCTTCCAGCCGGCCGTCCTGCACCACCGCGATGCGGACCTCTTCCCCCTCGACGACGTTAATCAGCATTTCCTTGTCTGGCACGATGCACGAGTTCCTTTCGGTTGTTACCCCTCTCCGTCCGGGAGAGAGGGCGGGGGCGAGGCGGCGCCGGAGTTCCCTTGCGCGTCCTCACCCGGTCCCGGCAAGCCGGAACCACCCTCTCCCACAGGGAGAGGGCCAAAGTTCCATTCCACGTGTTCACGCAGTATTCGATGCGCGAGCGACTCGACAGGCAGGCCCAGTGCCGACAGCACCTCAGCCGGGCGGGCGGTGCCGGCGGTGGTGACTTTCAGCGTCCAGGTCAACTGGCCCCGCGAGTCGTCCCACGTCACAGTCTCGATGTAAGGCCGGATATCGACCGGGCGGGCCGGCCTGGAGGCATTCGCGGCCCGCTCAATGATGCAGGTCGGCTGCGCGAGCAGGGCGTTGATGCGGGCGGGCAGGTCGCCCGGCGGCGCATCGAGCGGCACGCTGTAGCGAACGCGTTGCGGGGCCGGCACGCCGCGCACAACGCGGGCGTCCATCAGCGCCACGCCCGCGGGCATCTGGCCGGCGAGTA
Source organism: Phycisphaerae bacterium (assembly GCA_028706835.1). Taxonomy (GTDB): domain Bacteria; phylum Planctomycetota; class Phycisphaerae; order JAJVII01; family JAJVII01; genus STB-87. Next base: position 2,370 of record JAQTVL010000261.1, read on the forward strand.
GCGACATCGCGTCGTTGGGGGCGTTCTGCGGGCCGGGCACGTCCTCCAACTCGACGACAAGCAGGTCGCTCTCGCTGGCGACGCCGACCGGCCGGGGCAGCGGCAGCGACAGCCTGGGGTGCGGATTGAATCCCTGGCCCCAGCGCAGCGGAAGCCCGGCCCGAACGACGGCGCGTTCGAACAGTTTCATGCTGTCCTGATGGCTCAGGAAGCGCAGGTCGCCGCGTACGGCGAAGCGGACTGCGAGTCGATGCGGCAAAATTCACGTCCCCAGTCGGGGAGCAACGGACGGCGGGTGTGAAAGGCGTGCCCCGATGTTCGGGGCCGACGCATGTCACATCCGAAATCCGGCGCCCATGTTCCGTCTCAACCGAAGGCCTTCGGGGCGACGCGGCGCGTTTCCTCGCGCAGATAGTTGAGGATCTGCCGGTCCGTGTCGAAGGTCATCACGCGGCGCGTGATCTTCATCGCCTTCTCCAGCGTCACCGAGCGGATCACCCGCTTGATCTGCGGAATCCGCGGCGGGGTCATCGAAAACGCCCGCAGCCCCAGGCCCAACAGCAATATCGTATATTCCGGCTCGCCAGCCATTTCCCCGCAGAGGCTGACGTCGATTCCCTGCCGCCTGCCCACTTTGAGTATGTCTTTGATCATCTTGATCACCGCCGGGTTGGCGGCGGTGAACAGCGGCGCGACGCGCTCGTTGGTGCGGTCGACCGCGAGCGTGTACTGGATCAGGTCGTTGGTTCCGATGCTGAAGAAATCGGACTCCTTGGCCAGCGTGGGGGCGGTCAGCGCGGCGGCCGGCGTCTCGATCATGATCCCGAGCTTGACGCTTCGGTTGAACGGGATGCGTTCCTCCTCCAGGTCCTCCATCACGTCGCCCATGACGATCTTCGCCTGGCGAAGCTCCAGGGCGCTGGTGATCAGCGGGAGCATGATGCGCATGTCGCCCAGCACCGAGGCCCGCAGCATCGCCCGCAGTTGCGTGCGGAACAGCGGCAGGTTCTGGAGGCAGAAGCGGATCGACCGCAGCCCGAGGAACGGGTTGCGCTCCGGCTCCTCGCGCTGCCGCTGCGTCCACTTGTCGGCGCCCAGGTCCAGCGTGCGCAGGATGATCGGCTTGCCGCGGACCGCCACGATCGCCTGCTCGTAGGCCTTGTAGTGCTCCTCCTCGGTCGGCTCGCGCTCGCTGCCGAGGTAAAGGAACTCGGTTCGATACAGCCCGATGCCGTCGCCGCCCTTTTCCAGCGCGGTCTCGACCTCGTTGGGGAACTCGATGTTGCCCATCAGCCGGACGTGCACGCCGTCCTTGGTCAGGGCGGGCACGGTGCGGAGTTCGTCGAGTTCCTGCTCGAGGGCGGTGTATTCGCGGATGTAGCGGCGGTGCTCTTCAAGGGTCAGCTCGTCAGGGTTGATGATGACGACGCCGCGATTGCCGTCGATGATGACGGTGTCGCCGGCCGCCACGTCGCGCGAAATGTCCGCCACGCCGACCACCGCCGGGATCGACAGGGCCCGTGCGACGATGGCGGTGTGGCTGGTGCGCCCGCCGGCGTCGGTGGCGAAGCCCATCACGCGGCTCTTGACCAGCGAGGCGGTCTGCGACGGCGTGAGGTCGTGTGCGACGACGACGACGTCCTCGGTGAGGTGTTCGAGGGTCTCCCGCCGCTCGCCGAGCAGGTGCCGCAGCAACCGCTTTTCCAGGTCGTAGATGTCCCGCACACGCTCGGGCAGGACGGAGTTGGACATCTGGAGGAACGCCTTGGCGTGGGCCCGCAGCACGGTGGCGACGGCGTACTCCGCGGTGAACAGTTTCTCGGTCACGGTCTCGCGGATCTGCTTGAGCAGGCTGCGGTCGCGTAGCATGCCCAGGTGGAAGTCGAAGATGGACGCGGCCTCCGTGCCGAGCTGGTTGACGGCGCCGCGGCGGAGTTCTTCGAGTTCCGCCTGGCTCTCGTCGAGGCCGCGGTCGAGGCGGGCGAGTTCGGCGTCGACCTGTTCGGGCGTGATGGTGCGGCGGGGGACGCGGAACTCCTCGGTCTCCAGCACAAAGGCCGAGGCGATGGCCACGCCGGGGGAAACGCCGATGCCTTTTCGGATCTCCATGATCGCCAAAAGTTAGCGGGGTCGGGGATCGGGGGCCGGGGGTCGGGAAACGGCTGTTCCCAACCCCAGGCCCCTGATCCCCAGCCCCCGAATTCCTATTCCTCGTCGAAACGGTCCCTGACCAGCGCCTCGAGCGCCTTGCACGCCTCGCGGGCGTCAGCGCCGTTGGCCTCGATGGTCAGCCTGGTCCCTTGCGTCGCCGCCAGCAGCAGCATCTGCATGATGCTCTTGCCGTCCACCGACTCCTTGCCCTTGCTGACGTTGATATCGCAGGCGAACTTGCTGGCGACATCCACGAACGCCATGGCCGGCCGCGCGTGCAGCCCCAGCTTATTCCGGATGGTCACGTCGCATTTTACCTGCACCATGGGGTCAGCCCGTGCTCCGGCCGGCCCGGGGGCCGCGCCGTCCTGCCAGTACTGTTACGTTTCCGACTGCGGCATTGCATCCGCTTCTTCCACCAGGTCGACAATCTCGTCCTTGTCGTTGGCCTGACGCATGAACCGGCGGAAGTTGTCACGTTGCAGGTGTCGGAAGATGGTTTCCATCGCCTGGAGGTGCTGCTCGGGCGAATCCGGGGGGCTGAGCAAAAGGACGACCGAGTAGACCGGCCCCTGGTCGAGGGCGTTGAAATCGATGCCTTCCTTGCTGCGGCCGATGGTCGCGGTGACTTTCTTGACCGATGCGTGCTTGGCGTGGGGCATGGCGACGCCTTTGCCCATGCCGGTGGTGGCGACGCGTTCACGCGAGAGGACCGCGGTAATCAGGTCGTCGACCTTCGAACGCGGCACGGCGCCGTGGTCCGCCAGGGACTGCATCAGTTCGGCGATGGCCGCATCGCGGTCGGTCGCCTTCAAGTCCGCAACGATCGCCGAGGTAACAACAAAGTCTTTGAGCTTCAAAGCGATGCTCCTGAATCTGGGTGGTCTGTCAAACAACCAAGGCCCCAAGCCACATCACTGGGGCGGATGCTTGCGATTGCGGAAACGCTCCTTGTGGTCGCTCAACTGGCGTTCCAGTTTGTCGACCACCGAATCGAGCGCGGCGTAGGCCTCGCCGTCGGCCACCTTCGCCACGAACTCCGTCTTGTGTTCCGCGTTGACGATCATCTCGACCGTGAATGCCGCCGCCTGCTTTTCCACGACGACGTTGATCTGCTGGACGCGGTTGTAGTGTTTGAGCAGCCGGCTGGCCTTGCTCTCGATGCGATCTTTCATCTCGGGCGTGAGGTCGAAATGCCTGGCCGTGATCACTACCTGCATAGAGCGCTCTCCTCTCGTGGTCTGGTCTCGGCGATCCGCCGCCGCGGGGTGGGTCGGGCGGGACGTTTCTGCGTGAAGTTGCCGAAACAGCTTAAGGTATGGTAGCGAGCGTGTCTGTCGCGGTCAATACATTGCCAAGGGCCGGCGAGAGATCGTCACTGCGTGCAACATGCACGTGGAGTTCTTGTCTAGCCGCACGACCGAAGGTCGGCGTGCGAGCCCAACGCCGACCTTCGGTCGTGCGGCTAAACGGGGCCGGCCGATCGCAAGGACGGTTATGCGCCCCATGTGACCGGCCCGCCTTCATTGCCCCGCTGGGCCGCTCGTCGGCGGCTTCCCGGCTCCGCCGCCCTCGACTGCGAGGTTCTTGTCCATCTTCCGGGCGGCGTCGAGCACGTCAGCCGGCACGTCCTTGATCTTCTGCCATTGCTCAGCGGTATCCGTCGGGCCGTCAAACACCACCGCGTTGTCCTTGCCGGTGATCAACAGGCGGTGCTTGCCGTCGCTATCGACCGACACCTTCACGCCGTAATCGCCGACCCGGCGGGAGAACTCGTCGGCTGCCTTCCGGTCGCCGCCGAGGATTTCGTCGAGCGGACTGTCGACGACCTGCGGCATTCCGGGGTTGACGACGTTTCCAGCCCCAGCCCGCCCCATCTGGATCCTGACCATCATGTCCCGGCTGATCTTGACGATCTCGATCGCCTCGGCTGGGATCTTCTTCCGCTCGTCGGCTGTGTTTACCGGCCCGTCGAATAGTTCCTTAGCGTCGGTGTTGGTCACCTTCAGGTGCTTGTCGCCGTTTTGTTCC
>JAQTVL010000262.1 GCA_028706835.1 Phycisphaerae bacterium
CCGCCGTCGGACAGCCCGACCATCGATCCGATCGGGAACGGCGGCACGAGATCGCTGAACGACTTGAACACCACGGGGTCGAACATCCCGCGGAACGTCGGGCCGCGCAGCGTCTTCATCGCCACCACCGGCGGCAGGCCCTGGCTGTTGGTGATGTGCAACTGGCGCTCGTACTGGTCCGCCATCGCGACGATTCGGCTGAACACGTGGATGCGGTCGCCGGAAAGCGGCAGACCCACGTTCTCCATGACCGGGAATCCCTTGCCGTTCCAACGCTGGTGGTGGTGCAACGCGACCTGGGTGGCGGACGGCTCGATCTTCCCGCGGAGCATGTCAAAACCGTGCTCGACGTGCTGCTGCCACTCGACGGGCGGCGGCGTGGCCGGCGTGAACTGGTAGCCCCGCAATTCGGCGCTGATCCGCATCTTGCCCGCGTCGTGCAGCAGGGCGCCCAGCCCCAGGTTCATCACGTCGCGGGCATGCCGCGGGTCCAGCCTCAATCGCTGCTGCACGAGGTAATGCCCCAGCCGGATGCCCATCAGCAGCGACAAATAGCACACGTTCGAGGAATGAAGGAACACGTCGCCGGAATCGCTCATCAGCGGGTCGATCATCAGCGTATCGGCGTGCTGGCTGGCGATCGCATCGATCAGCGATGTCAGCGTGCGGCGGTATTCGTGGAAGTCGATGCGGGCGACGACGTGCTTCTGGCTGGTCGTGAAGCTCTTCTTGAGCGACTGGTAGACCTGCTGCTGTTGCTGCGTGATCTTCGGGCTGAGGGCCTGGTCCAGAAAATCCAAACTCGGGTAGGCGATCCACAGCGTGCGAACGCCGAGGTCGCGCAGACGCTCGATCATTGGGCCGGTCAGCTCGAACCCGGCCTTGAGCAGGTCGTATTCCGGCTGTTTGGGATTGGCCACCGGCGCCGCCAGTGTCATCCCCGCAGTCACCTGTCCCAGAGGCATTCGCAGCATGCGGCACCTTGAAGCGCGGAAGGCCAACCCGGGCCGATTCCAGCCCGTCAGTCGCTATCGGCGGATTTTCAGGCGCGGTTTAGAAGCAATATCAGCTATCAACGTGCTATGACTCGCGATGGGGCCTAAGGCTTTGCGCGAGTCGACACCAGGCTCGAAACGCCCTGCAAGTGGATGTCCGCCTGGTAGATCACGCCCTCCGCGTTGGCACGGGCGGTAATGTCCTCCCCCCCAGCGACGCTGAGCACTTTCGGCGCGTTCGGCTCGGCGTCGAGGATCAGCCAATCCAGCTTGCCATGAGCGTCCACCGCGAAACGTTCGGGCAACATGCCGGTGTGGGAGAATACTATCACCATCCGCCCGACGCGAACCGCACCCACGCCCGCGTCGCCAGGCACACGCTCGACCCGTGGCAGCGGCGAGCGATCGGTCTTCAGCCGAGGCAACAGCACGTTGAGGAACCGGGTGGAGCGGGAAGGCGACGTCGGTTCGACCTCGACCCGCCACTGGTTCGTCCGGCTGATCGCCTCGCCACGCTTGCCCATGCCCATCACCAGGTTCTGCCCGTTGAACCCGTTCGACTGGTCGCCGTCCGTCTCAACGTAGTAGCAGAACTGCGGCCCGCCGATCTTGAGCACGCGGGATTTCTCCGGGAGCAGCACCACCTGCGTCAGCCGGCCTCGGCCGGCCTCGGTGACCACGGTGCGGTCGGGCGATTCGTAGATACCGCTCTCGGCATCGCCCTGGGTGGTCGACGCCGGCGGGGCGACGAGCAGTTTCTCGCGCTCGGTGATTGGCTTGGCCTGGGCGTGCATCAGGAACTTCGGCAGGAAGCGGTCATCGGTCATCTCGATCCGGTCGTACACGACGAATGCCTGCTCCGGCCTCAGGTACACCATCTGCCGCGTCACCTTCGAGACCTTCGGCTTGTTGCCCGGCTCGGCAAACCGCGTCGAGTTGTAGGCTGCGGTGATGTCGGCGGCAACGTAGTCATACACGCCGGGCTTGCTGTCGAACGCCGTAATATCGCCTCGTTCCAGGTGCGGGCCGGCGTTAAGCTGTTTCTTGAAGTGCGCAATATCGACGCAGTTGAAACTGGTCGGCCGAATGACCCGCTGCCCGCCGGCGACGGAGAACCCGCTCTGCGGATACTTCTCCTTCAGGTAGCTGGAGAACTCCCCCGGCGCCAGCACCAGCAGCGTGTTCGTCGCTACGCTCTGGACGAAATACCCCAGCCGATGCGGACCGGTGTAGAACGCGTACACGCCGGTCCGCGGCGTGAGGTCGCCGCCGCGATGAATGCCGAACGCGCCGGTGTCGTAATGGTCGTGGTGGGCCAGCAGGTCGCCGGCTTTGAACGTCGCATACGTCTCGTCCGGGTCGCCCCAGTCGCCGCGGAAAAACGCAACGCCCAGCGTGCCCCGGCCGAACAGCATCGACTGCGGCAGGTGCGCGCGCATCCACGCCTCCGGCTTGGCCGGGTCGTAGTCGGCATCCTTCGGCCGAACAGTTGGCTCGTAGGTATAGACGACGCTCCAGTGGTACGGGCGCGAACCGTAAGGGTTCGGCGAGCGGTTCCGCAGGTAATCGGCGCCGGCCGCCACGCCCGGATCGCGCGATAGTTTCGCGTAATGGTCGGTGCTCAGTTCCCACCAGCCGGTCTGACCGAGGCGGAGCGATCCGGCCGAGTCGCCGTACGGCTCGAACACGCCGTTGGGCGCATACTGGTAGGTTTGCCACAGCCCGACCGTCCGCATGATGTCGCGGATCGGCAGGTCGGCGATGCGGTCACTGCCGAGCGCGGTCATCACGCAATCGGCAGCCAGGGGGTACGGCCCGGCGCGGTTATATATCCAGTAGCTCGCCCCCTCCGGCCAGCCCTCGGAGAATTGCAGCGCTCGCAGCGACGAGATGTAGTGCCCTGCCGCCCGGCGAAGCAGCGGCTCGCAGCCCGGCAGATCGCCCAGCGCCATCGCGGCGATCATCGTGCCGTTGGCCGCCTGGTTTCGCCCGTGCCACGCCGCCATGCCCTGATCATCCAGGTCCGCCAGTTCCGTCTTCAGCCGCTCGATCATCTTGTTGACGATGAGCGACTTCTTCTCCGCCGTCAGCGCGGGATGATCGAACAGCCAGTCGTAGGCCAGGGCGTGGATGTAGACATTGGAGTAATACGGCTCGCCGCTCTTATTCAGCTTCTCGCGGACCATGCGATCGACCGCCGCCTGGGCAAACTCATCGCGCCCGGTCACAATCCACGACGCCGCCAGCATCGCCGGGTCCTGCTGCGACGTTGGCACCCGCAGCGCCTTGTCAAAGATCGCCTTGAACGTCGCGTCGCCCGCGTAGAGCGTGCGGACACGGTCGAACGATCGGCCGAGGCCCACGTCGCTCTCCGGGCGGAATATCAGCCGGGGGTGCCGGGCAAAGAGCGGCAGTGCGATGTCAGTCTTCGGCGGATGCTGGCGAGTCTCGAGTTCCCACCAGTAGTGCTTAGCGACGGGCTTCCGCTCCGCCCGGCAGCCGAGAGCCACGCACATCACGGCCAGCGCGCATGCCAGTCGCCGCATGAAAAATTCCTTGCGATCAAGGCCTCAGCCCGCCGCGGACATTGCGATACAATGTCAACGGAGGACCCGTATGCATCAAACACGCGTGTTGATACTCTGCACCGGAAATTCCTGCCGCAGCCAGATGGCGGAGGGACTGATGCGGGCTTCGGCCGCCCGCAAGGGCATGGACATTGAAATCGAATCTGCCGGCATACGTCCCCACGTCGTTGACCCGCACGCCATCGAATCCCTGGCCGATATCGGCATCGACATCAGCAACCACAGGAGCAAATCGGTGATGCTCTTCGTCGGCCAGCGATTCGACTACGTCATTACCGTCTGCGACGCAGCCGCCGAGATGTGCCCGGTATTTCCGGGACACACGCAGCGGCTCCATTGGCCAACCGAGGATCCCGCCCATACGGTGGGCGATGCAGCCGCGGTTCGCGCCGCCTTCGCCCGCATCCGCGACGAACTGGCTGCAAGGATCGAACGCTGGCTGGCCGAGACGTTCGACCATCCCACAGTTCATCCGGGGCCGTAGAAAGGCCGCACGCTCAAACCCGGGACTCGCTGCGCGAGCCTCGCAACGATCGCGTCGACCTCCGCCGCCGGCAACGGCGAGACGAATGCCTCCGCCGGCTGGCGGGCGACGGTGTAAACCTGCACCAGTTTGATGCGCCCGCCGCCGTCCGCCACCGCAGTCAGGCGATCGCACCAGGCGTCGATCTCCGCCGTCGTCGGGCCTTGCCCGCGCAGACGCATGAAGCAGCTCTGGATCACGATCGGGTAGCGGCCCGCAGCCCAGGCAATGTTGTCCAGCACCCGCTGCAAGGGAACCTGTGTCCGCTCGATCCGGCGGAACATCTCCTCCGTGCCGGCGTCCAGCTTCGCCCAGATTTCGCCGCTTCGCCGGTGCATCGCATCGAGCCCGGCCTGCACGCGCGGCAGGTGGAACAGCGTCGCGTTGGTGATCAGCACGAGTTTGGCATCCACGCCGGCGACAGCGATCTCCGCCTCGACCCCAGCCGCCGCGTCCGCGAACCCGGCGAACCCAGTCGGCTCGCCATCGCCGGAGAAAGCGACGTCGTTCAGCCGGCGTAAGGGCTCGGGCAGTTTGGCGAACTCGGGCTCAGCCAGCAGCCGGCCGGTCGTAAAGGCTGCGAGCATCGCCGCAAGTTCGGCCCGCAGGGCGTCGAGGTCAACGTCGCCCGTTGGGGCGGGTGTTCGCCGATCAACCTGGCAGTAGACGCAGTTGAACGTACACGTGCGGCTGATGTTGACGTTGACGCCGATGGAAATCCCGCCGCTGCGACGCGAGCACACCGGGTAGACGTATCGGTTGTCGCGCCAGTTGCGGTCGTGCCGGGCGAACAAACGTTTCGCGCTTTCATCCGATCTGTGCATTCGCGCATTATAGCGAAACCTGCGGCCCCCGCAGCATTGACGCTGCCGACTGAAACGTCAACAATAGTTGTTGGCTGATACGGAATCGGGCTTCTCGTGGGGATTGCATGATGTCCGAGCCAGGGCATTCGCCGCCCAACGCCGAGATTCTTTACGGCGTCGCCGGCTGGAGCTACGCCGACTGGGAGGGCATCGTCTATCCGAAGAACGCCGACAGTGAAACAAAGCTCATCAGCGTCGCCGCCGCCTGCGACCTGATCGAGGTAAACACCACCTTCTACCGCACGCCCCGGCCGCAGATGACCGACGCATGGGCCCGCCGCCTGACGCGGGCGGGCCTGCAAACCCGGCTGGTCGTCAAGGTCGGCAAGGCGTTCACGCACGACGAGCAGTATTCCGCGGACGACCTCCGCGAATTCAAGCTGGCCCTCTCGCCACTCGACGCCAACCCCGTCGTTGACCGCAACGGCATTGAGCAGCCCCGGCTGCTCGGCCTGCTCATCCAGTTCCCGATCTTCTTCCGACTCACGCCGGAGAACACGCAACGGATCGAGCGGCTAGCCGAGGATCTTTCGGACTGGACGCGGATTCTTGAACTGCGTCACCCGAGTTGGGCACGACCGTCGGCGTACCACTGGCTGAAGAAGCTCGGGATGAACCTGGCGAACATCGACGTTCCCGCCGGCGGCGCGGAAGGCCCCGGTGAAAAGGCTGCCGCGGACGGCGGGGCGTATCTGTTCCCGCGCGAGGCCGCGACGACCGGGCCGATCGGATATTTCCGCCTGCACGGGCGGAACAACAAGGCCTGGTTCGATCGCAATGCGGGCGTCGAGCAGAAATACAACTACCTCTACTCGCCCGGCGAACTGCAACAGTTGAGCCGGCGCGTCCGCGAACTGGCCGGGCAGGCCAAGACCGTCGCTGTCGTCGGCAACAATCACTTTCGCGGCAAGGCGCTGGCGACGGTGCTGAACCTGGCGAACCTGGTCGAGGGCCGGCGATCACGCGCGCCCGCACCGCTCATCGCGGAGTATCCGCAGTTGGCGGAATTCACGGACCCGGCTGACCCGCCGCCGGCGCCAGAGCCGGAGAAGCCCCCGCGAAAGGCTGCGAAAAAGCCGAAGGCTGAACCCCCGCCAAAGAACGACGACCCGGACCAGCTCACGCTCTTTTGAGCAATACGATCGCGGCCGCGACCTGCTCCGGCGAAATCCCCCACTCCGGCCCCCTGCCCACGTCGCCGCGGATGATGCTCACTCGCGCCCCTCGCGGTCCCCATATGGCTGGGTTCGTCGGACCGAACAAGGCGATCGTCGGCACGCCCATCGCCGCCGCCAGGTGCGTTGGGCCGGAGTCGTTGCCGACATAGACGTCCGTAGAGGAGATGTCGTACAGCAAATGGTCCAGTGACGCCGGCTGCACGACGGCGAACTCGTCCAACAGGCCATCGATGACGGCGGACCCCATCCGCTCGTATTCCGTCGGCCCCAGCACGAACACCGGCTGACACTGCGGCCTCATCCGGCGAGCCAGTTCGGCGAACGAATCGGCCGGCCAGCACTTCGCCCGGCCACCGCTGCCCG